>WQXC01000093.1 GCA_009785045.1 Treponema sp.
CACGAGACAGCAATTTCCGCATGCCTTGAAGCAAATAAGGCAATGGGACAGCTTGTCGGCGTTCACGCCATGAACCTTGCCATAGAAAAAGCGCGTAACACAGGCTGCGGAATGGTAACTGTCCGCAATTCCAATCACTACGGCATTGCAAGCTATTACACAGAAATGGCAGCGGCGCAGGATTTAATCGGCGTCTGCATGACAAACACAGAAGCTATCTGCGTTCCCACTTTCGGCTCGCAGGCAATGACAGGAACAAATGCCATGGCTCTTGCAATGCCCGCCGAACCTTTTGTCTTTTCCTACGATGCAAGCACTACAGTTGTGCCTCGCGGAAAACTTGAAGTATACAGAAAAAACGGGGAGCCGCTTCCTGAGCACTGGGCGCTTGATGCAAACGGCAAACCCTGCACTGATGCGGCAGTTGTAGTGGAAAATATTATCGCAAAGGCAGGCGGCGGCATAGCACCGCTTGGTGGAATGGGAACGCTTAATGGCGGGCATAAGGGTTATGGCTTAAGCATAATTGTAGATCTTTTTTCTGCGGTAATCTCAAGCGGGCTTACATCAAACTATGTAAACAGAAAACCGGGTCATACCGGCATATGTCATTATTTTATGGCGATTGATTACGGTGTCTTTGGCGATAAAGTTTCGATAAAGGCCGGTATGTCAAAGTTTTTACAGGAACTGCGTGACAGTAAAAAAGCTGAAGGCAAAACCCGTATTTTTACACACGGAGAACGTGAAGCCGAATTAATGGCACAGCGCGCTGAGGGTGAAATACCTGTTAACGAAAAAACACTTGAAGAAATGAAGAACATTGCACGTTCTCTTAAGCTTCCAGAATCAGCCCTTCTTTAGCCATGATAATTAACGGCTGAATATTCCCCGCAAAACTTTTTTCGATCTGTTCAAGCTGGCTGTCTGTATGCGACGGGTCGTGATGAAAGAGAACTAGTTTTTTAATACCCATGCCGGATGCTGCCTGAATCACATGATTGTATGAACTATGACCCCAGCCAATATGGGTCAGATATTCTTCCTGAGTGTACTGGGCGTCATGTATTACGATATCTGCGCCTTTAATGAACTGCTTGATTTTTTCATTATCTTCTTCGGATTGAAACGGCTCGTGATCATAAACAGTAACAATTGATTTACCATTATAGCCAATTTTATAACCAAGGCATGTCACCTGATGATTCAATAAAATACCGGTAACAGTCAAACCTCCGCCAAGATCGGCTGTATTACAGCTTATCTGGTTATATTCAATTTTTGCGGCAAGCTCGTTTGTCTGCACAGGCCAGTATTGGGAAGAAAACTGATTTTCAATAATAGTTTTTATATTATCATTACTTCCGGCTGCAGGACCTGTTATGCGCAACTCTACGCCGGGCGTATAAATGGGGTTAAACATGGGAAGACCCATTATATGATCCCAGTGTGTATGAGTAATAAATATTTCTGCTTTTATTTTTCCGTATTTTTTTAAATCGTTTTCCAGGAGCCATTCTCCCAGCGGATGTACTCCGGAACCTAAATCAATAATTATAAGACGATCGTCAGCCCGTATTTCAAGACAGGATGTGTTTCCGCCGTAGATGACTGTATCATGTCCGGGACACGGAATTGAACCGCGCACTCCCCAAAAACGAACTGTAAGCATACTAAATTATATTATAACCCTTAATAAAATACAATGTCATTGATTTAATCCCGCAAGAGGGCGAGCTGTAACTTCAGCGGAAAATTCCCCAATGTTATAGTTAATCTCCCCGGTTATAAGATCATAAGCGGCGATCCTGAAATAATAAAGCGTTCCGTTTTTTAATCCATCAATATAAATATTATTGGTTATTCCAACATCAATTGGAGAAGACCCTTGCTTAGATTCACTGCCAAAAAGCTCTCCGCGGACTGCGCTGTAGTAGACCAGATACCCTGCCGTGTTTGCAGTCGGGCTGTGTCTCCAGCGAAGCATTACCCCGCTGTCAGCAGCGGACGCTGTTAGATTACGCGGCGGCAGGGGCGGTTCTCCCGGCATAAAGACTATCTGAAGTTCATCAAGGTAGGGACTGGTTTCTCCGTCTGCAGAAGGATAAAAATCCACTGCTATTTGCACATAACGTCCGCGAACACCGTCTATTTCCGTTCCTGGTGTAAATGCAACCCAGCGGCTGTTGTTTAAAAGATAGGGGTTTTCGCTTGCGCGTACAAAAAAGTTCATCTCGGAATCGTCAAGAAATCTGAATCTTCCGTTTTCGCGGAATTCATTACGGACTGTCATGCCTTTAATGTTCGTTCTGCCGCCGGAAGCATTAATTCTTATTACACCGCTGGAATTTTCGCCAAGATCGACAAACCTTGTCTCTATTCTGCCGCCGGAAGAGGTAAACCTGCTAATCGATGATCTTCCGGCATAAACATTATGAATTTTAAACTCGTCCATTAACCCGGAAAAACGTTCGCCAAGCAAAAAACCGCCGCCGTTTCCGACGACCGGCGTATAGACTTCACTGCTTTCACGGCCTGACCTTGTCGCATAAACAATTGATTCACTGTTTCCGTCTACCATATATTCCAAAAGTCCTGTGGATGCATCAAACCTGATAAGATGATGACTCCAGGTTTTTGGAACTATGGGAGTGCTCCCGGAAAACTCAATATTAATATGGGTATTGCCCTGAATTGAGGCAAAGAAATTAACAAACGACCACTGAAGTCTGTTTTTTGAAGCAGTACATTGAATACGCTGTACGACATGGCTCCCATTAACAGGTTTTGCAGAACCCCAGGATATAATCTGTTCACCGTTTTCCAGATTTAACGGGTACAGCCAAAATTCGATTGTAAAATCCCTGATTCTGTTTCCGGGAGCAAAAAGCGCATTTCTGCTCTGCGGCTGAATAACAATGGGACCTGAATTAACATCCAGACCAGAACGGCCAAATAATGCCGCGCCTGTACCGGCTCTTGCAAATGCGCGGTCTACTGCTTCAATATCCGGCGGAACAGTAAGCCTGTAATGACCTGCACTATCTCTGAAAAGTCCTGGATCCCTTTCATCAAATGAAACAGAAAGATCGAGTGTATTTTCGTCTAAATTTGAATAGACAGGAACAGATAAAACCGGCGTGGATGAAAGTAATAAAACAGGGTAAGGTCTTATCGCTCTGGCTTCGGTAATTCCTGTTCTGCTCTCGGCGATTCTCCAGGTTGCTTCTCCGCCTAAAGAAATGGTCCTTTCCCCAACGGCGAATATACTACCGGAAACAAACAGGAAGATGTATACTATCAGTATGGGAGCTATAACTTTTCTCATAATTCTCTTTTACGATTATCGGCATTAATTGGTATGGAAAATCAGATAAATTCAGAAAATTACCTTGAAAACCTGAAGGCAGCGGCTCTGGATGCTCCGTCTGAACCTGGGGTCTACATTATGAAGGATGCTGATGGGCAGATTATCTATGTAGGAAAGGCAAAATCCCTTAAAAACCGGATAAAGTCATATTTTTCAGGCGAAAAAGATATAAAAACCGCTACTCTCATGCGCCGTGTCCGCTCATTTGAAACAATAATTGTCCATAACGAATACGAAGCTTTGCTGCTGGAGAATACACTGATTAAGCAGCATAACCCCAAGTATAATCTTAGTCTGAAAGACGGAAAAACTTACCCTGTTATCCGGATAACACACGAAGATTTTCCGCGTATTTTTCGTACACGCAGAATAATCCAGGATAACAGTCTTTATTTTGGACCGTTTCCGGATGGACAGGCTGTCATTGCTATGATGGACTTAATCGACAAGCTCTTCCCACTGCGTAAGTGTAAGAGAATAAGAAAAAACGGACCGTGCATGTATTACCACATTGGACGCTGCATGGCGCCCTGCTGCGGAAAAATAAATATTGATGATTACGCTATCCATGTACAGCGGGTGCAAAAATTGCTGTCCGGCAATACAGAATCGCTGATTATTGATCTTACTGCCAAAATGCATGATTATGCTCGTGCGCTGCAGTTCGAAAAAGCCGCGCAAATACGGAACGCAATCAAGGCAATTGAAAATCTGGCAGGCGAAGACAGCTCTGTAGAAGATCTTAACCCGGAAGACAGGGATTATATCGCATGGGCTGCCGAGGGGGTGCTTGCGACATATACCGTTTTTTCCATGCGCGGCGGCAAAATGACAGGCCGTGACTTGTTCCGTACCCGTTCTGCTGCAGATGAGCAGGATTCGCTGGAGCTATTTATTATGACTTATTATGATAAAACTCGATTGCCGCCGGCTAAGATATATTTGCAAAAAACTTCACACAGAGGCACAGAGGACACAGAGAACACAGTAAAATATTTAGAATTGATTCATAGCTGGTTTAAGGAAAATTTTGATTACATACCGGAACTGCTGGCGGCAACCGAAAAACACCATGAGGCAATCCTTGCAATGGCAAGGCAGAACGCTGCAGAGGATCTCCGAAAAAGACTGAAAGAAAGAGGCGCAGGTCCTGCTTTAGACGAACTGGCGCGTGTATTAGACCTCAGTTCGAAACCGGAGCAAATTGAAGGTTTCGATATAGCCCAGCTTGACGGCAAACATCCGGTTGCGTCTCTAATCTCTTTTAAAAACGGAATCCCGGATAAAAAGAACTACCGCTATTTTAAACTGCGAACTGTTATTGGAATTGTAGACGATTTTGCCGCTATGCGCGAAGTTGTCAAGCGGCGTTACTCACGGTTAATCCGCGAAGGTAAAGATTTACCCGATTTAATCCTTGTAGACGGCGGTATTGGCCAGGTAAACGCTGCAAAAGGCGTTCTGGACGAACTGAGAATAGACTGCGGTCTTGTCGGGCTTGCCAAACGCGAAGAAGAACTCTGGCTTCCAAATGCAAAAAAACCGCTTATTTTACCCCGGCAGTCGGAAGCGTTAAAAATCTTAATTCATGTCCGTGATGAATGCCACCGGTTTGCCACTGGTTTAAACCAAAAACTTCGCTCAAAAAACACATTGATTTTCTCTATCCTGGAATCGGTAGAAGGGGTCGGCCCCAAACGCGCAGCGGTAATCATGAAAGCCTATGGATCAATCGCAAATATCGTAGCCGCAGACCCGCAGGAAATAATGGAACGTTGCCGTTTGAGCGAAGCTTCTGCCCGGGCAGTACGTGCGGTAGTTAAGTTAGAGCTTGATAAAACCGCTAATTCCGTTTAGAATATATATTAGCAGGGATTTAAGGAGAAAAATATGAAAATTATCAGCTTACTATTTGGATTAGTCATTATTTTAGCGCTAACTGGCTGCACTTCCAATAAAAATATTGAGCAAACTGAAGAGTCTCCTGCTGCAGTTGTTGAACAAACTGAACAGCCTGCTGTTGCAGAAGTTGTGCAGAACGAAGAACCTGTCCAAGCTGAACCAGTCTGGGAAGCCCCCATCGAAATTTCTGATGTACCTCCCAGAGAACAACCCAGTCCAACACCATTCAGAAATTCAAAGTAACGGTTAGTTAAAAAAAACTTTATTCCTCCCTTTTACGAAATTTTGTTGATCTCTATATGTAAACTTCATATAATTTCTGGTAGTATATTTCTATGGGGAAAATTCTTAAAATTGTGATTATTGTTGTTGCTCTGCTTACTATTGGTTTCCTGGTGCGTCCGCCTGTAACAGGAGGAAGGCTTTCTTCGTTATGGGGTATCAGGTTTACTGGAGAAAGTATTCTTCATGCAGGAAGCGATATTGCACATAGTATTGGAACGCCGATTAATCCTGCCATAATGGGTAGAATAAGGGAAACCGGTTACGATGATCAGCGCGGCAACTATATCAGGATAGCCCATGCTGGCATTATCGAATCGCGTTATTATCATCTTGATTCAATAAACATAAATAATGGAGATACCGTTAATCACAGTTCAATTATTGGAACTGTTGGGAACACAGGTTATTCTACAGGTCCGCACTTACACTACGAAATAAGACTTTTTGGAATACCTCTTCCGCCGTTTTTACTCTCTTTACCAGGTATGATTTTTAAGTATTTACCAACTAAAATCGAATTTCCCAATATTGAAATACCGGCAAATTTGTAGTAAAATTAATAATCCACATGTTACATATTGGCATTGATGTTGGCTCCACAACAGTAAAAGCTGTGGTAATTAAGAGCGACACAAAGGATATTCTATATTCCCGATACGAGCGGCATAACGCTTGTCAGAGCGAAAAGGTGCTTGTCTTTCTGCAGGAGATTTTCGCTTTATATCCTCAGGAACAATACAGATTAGCGCTTTGCGGCTC
>WQXC01000094.1 GCA_009785045.1 Treponema sp.
AGAAAAGGAAGACGGCAGTGCGGGCGTACAATCCGTTGGCGGAACTTCTCTGACAAGGGATATTATTATAAGGTATAACTGCGGTCCGGGTAAAAGCCCTAAAAAACCAATGTTTGCGGGTAACGCAAAATTTGCGCTAAGAAACGGCAGCGCTTGGACATTCTGGGAAGGTGATGCCGCTACTTATAACGGTAGTACCGGGAGAATTCCATTTATTGGAGTGGTTATGATTGCCTTTTTACCTGAAGATGATACCGAAGTTGTCGCTGTGCGAATAACAGAAACCTTAATTCGCCTTCCGGGCGATTCTGAGGATTTATCTCCGTCTTTGGAATTGCAGTTTAGTCCTACAACAATAAATATTACCGGTTCTTATTATCAGGATCCTGTTGCGGATCAATTTAACAATAAACGATTTATTGCAATACCATATACTCCGCAGTTGCCAAATGTCTCGGAGAATTATTCTACTTTTTTTGGCTTGCGTTTTAAAATAGAACTGTTTGACGGTGTTAATTGGTCTGATAATATTACCGGAGTACAGGAGGGGTTTCAGAGTATCCGGACAAAATATGACCTGGTACAGATTCATCCTCTTAGAGATGTAACAGGAGCTACAGTTAATTCAACATATGAAAGAGGAAATTTTTCGGGATTTGGACCGGCTGCTTCAGCAACAAGTACTAGCCAAGTTAAAATAAATAATGACATTGTTTTTTCTAACTCAGTAACACAATTCCTTACAGTGGGGGGTGCTCATTGTCAAATGTTTCCAGCGCCATTTACCAGCGGTTATAACGATACTTTTGGTAGTACACCGATTAATTCTTCCCGGAGTGTAACTATCCCAAATTACCGGCTGGGAGAAATCCCTGTTACAGAAAAACTATGGCATGATGTACGTGATTGGGCTGTTATTAGGGAATATGTATTTGTAAATAACGGCAGTACAATAGGGGATAATTTTCCAGTTACAAATATTTCATGGCAGGATGTAATAGTCTGGTGTAATGCGTTAAGCGAAATATGCGGATTAGATCCTGTTTATCGGGATGGCAGTAACAATGTTATAAAGAACGCAAATTCGGTTTTAAATACATATACGATGCCTTTAGATTGGCAAGAAAGAAACGGATTTCGCCTGCCTGTAGACGCGGAATGGGATTATGCCGCGCGCGGCGGTAATATTACTACAGCGCAAAACGGCACACCCTGGAATTTTACTTATTCTGGAAGCAGTAATCCGGCAACTGTAGCGAACTTTAGCGGTTCTATTTCGCAGGTAAAAGGAACAAGAACCGCAAATAACCTTGGTCTTTTTGATATGAGTGGCAATGTAAACGAATGGGTTTGGGACAGAAACGGTGATATTCTGACAACTACTCCCTTTACAGGTCCCGCTTCCGGCAACAACCGTATCATTCGCGGCGGGCATTTTTCCACAACAGGGAATAGTCAAAGGCTTGGTGATGCCAGAGGAAACGCCGCGATTACCACGCAAAACGCCACAACCGGCTTTAGGGTCGCAAGGAGTGGGGACTAGCGCTTAAAATCAATAATGGAGTATGAGGTGATAATATGAAAACTATGTTTAAAAGACTGGCTATCCAAAGAATAGCGGTAATTATCAATCTTGCTGTGATAATTGGATTTTTAATGATCGGTTGTAAAGATCCAGAAGTACAGCAAGGTCCCATGGGACCGCAAGGTCCTGCCGGCAGTGAAGCCGAACTTGAAATAACCCCTCCAACAAAGTTGCTTTATAATCCATGTCTTTCTGAGCCGCTAAATATAGCCGGATTAGAGGTTAGCGTCATTTTTGAAAACGAGTATATTTATATTATTCCTAACGCTCAATACAAGCTGTTTTGGAACGGCATTGAAATAAAAAATGGCGATACCAATATTACATCAGTATCGGGAACACAAACCATTTCAATCATTGACATAATAGGCAGAAAAGGAACATTTGAAATTACTGTATCAGAACACGATTTGGAATATACCTCGACAATAGAGCCAGCTTGTACTGACGGTTTTGACGCTTACACATGCGTCGTATGTTCAGCAACCGAAAAGCGAAATATTATAAGTGGATTTGGACACGACTTGGAAAAAACTTCAACAATAGCGGTAACTTGCGAAAATGACGGTTTTGACGCTTACACATGCAGTATATGTTCAGAAATTGAAAAGCGAAATATTATAAGCGCGCTTGGACACGACTATGGAGATTGGTCGTTTCCTATAATCACAAGTTTAACTTCACATGTGTCGTCACCCACAGCAGTCTGCGCGTATGATCCAACACATATAATAGGACTACTACCTGGAACATCCCTGGCAGATTTATTAGCAAAACTACCAGAAAACACCCCTGATACTCCCTATGATCTTGTGGTAAATATAACCGATCTTACTGGTGGGGCGGGTGGTTTTTTTGGAGAAAAAAGCCCCCTTGGAGATGCGCTTTATAGTAATAATACCAAATTTATTTCTCTTGATCTTTCCGGCAGTACATTTAGCGGAAATGAGATAGATAATGCGTTCACTAATTGCGCCGGCTTAACGAGCATCATTATCCCCGACACTGTAACGAGTATCGGCGATGGTGCGTTCTCTGGTTGCACCGGCTTGACAAGTTTCATCATCCCCAACAGCGTAACGAGCATCGGCAATTCGGCGTTCGTTGATTGCACCGGCTTGACAAGTATCACCATCCCCGACAGTGTAACGAGCATCGGCGATCTTGCGTTTGGTTTTTGCACCGGCTTGACGAGTATCACCATCCCCAACAGCGTAACGAGTATCGGTAATGCTGCGTTCTTTTATTGCGCCGGCTTGACAAGTTTAACCATCCCCGACAGTGTAACGAGCATCGGCGATCTTGCGTTTGGTTTTTGCACCGGCTTGACGAGTATCACCATCCCCAACAGCGTAACGAGCATCGGCGATATGGTGTTCTCTGGTTGCACCAGCTTGACGAGCATACAAGTTGAAACTTCTAATCCCAATTATACAGCGGTCAACGGTGTATTGTACAATAAAGCAGTGACAACGCTAATTCAAGCACTTGCCGCCGTTGTCAGCGGTAATTTCACCATCCCCAACAGCGTAACGAGTATCGGCGTTGGTGCGTTCATAGAGTGCACCGGCTTGACAAGTATCACCATCCCCAGCAGTGTAACTAGCATCGGCGGTTTGACGTTCGCTGGTTGCGCTGGCTTGACAAGCATCATCATCCCCAACAGCGTAACGAGCATCGGTATTGGTGCGTTCATGGAATGCACCGGCTTAACGAGCATCACCATCCCCGACACTGTAACGAGCATCGGTATTGGTGCGTTCATGGAATGCACCGGCTTAACTAGTGTAACCTTCCAGGGAACAATATATACGGATGATTTTGAATACGACACATTCCCTGGTAACTTACGCGATGTGTTTTACTCAATTGATGCAGATAATGGAACGCCTGGAACATATACAGCTGTAAGAAGACTAGGCGATAATTATACTGCGCAGTGGATAAAGCAGCCGTAGGGGGAAAGTGGGGAGTAGGGAGAGAGATATAATAATTTGCCATGTTGTTAAAACACCCAAAAAGTGTTATTATGATACTTGGTAGATTATGATTTTATATCACGGTAGTAACACCACAGTTAATAACCCTCGGCTTATTGAGCAAAACAGAGGATTGGATTTTGGTTCTGGTTTTTACCTGACAACAAATAAAGAACAAGCCGCCAGCTTTTCTGAAATCGTTTACAGACGGAAAAAGACAGGCAGTGCCATTGTTAATGTTTATGAATTTGACATGACTACTGCGGAAAAAACGCTTTCTATTTGTAAATTTGATCATGCCGATGTTGAATGGCTGCGTTTTGTTGTAGAAAACAGGCTTAAAACATATAAGGGAAGCAGTTTTGATTTGGTTATAGGAGCAGTAGCAAATGATACAGTAATGCCGACGATTCAGGCATATCTTAACGGATTTATTAACGAAGAAGCAACTATAATTACTCTTAAAACCAGCAATCTTGTTGATCAAGTTTGTTTAAAAACAGAAAAAGCTCTTTCTTTATTAAAATTTATTAATGCTTATGAGACTCGTACTGGAGTTAAAACAAGTGGATAAAAAAAGTATATCTCCGGTTATCGCAATGATTACTCCAGGAATTATCAGATTACTAATTGAAAACCGCAAATTAAGTTTGGAAGAAGCATCTGGAATATTGTATAATTCTCTATTATATAAAACATTGGAAGATGAAGAGACAAAAGTTTGGCGTTTTGGTTATCCTCTCCTTTATGATTTATTGGAAGAAGAACTGGCAACTGGAAAAATAACCTTCCCGGATGAACAAATATGAATATAATAAAACCTGAAGGCAAAGTATGGTTTTTGGCATCTTGTGTAGAATTGTACAAAGATGAGAAAGGAATGAGCGGAAAAGAAGCTTATAATTATCTTCATAAAACCGGCGCGTTAAATTTTATAATTAGCTGCTGGGAAGGGTTGCATACAACAGGGTCATCGTACATAATCGACAATATTGATGAGTACATAAAAAATAATACCTATTAATTTTTTCACCGCACACACAATCGGCTTCCGTGTCGCAGGAAGCAGGGATTAAACCCCAATTGCTTCAAGTACTGCGCGTTTTTGTTCGACAAACTCTTTTGAAACAGAAAAATCTGTGCTGCGCGGACGAGGCGGCAGCACATCAAACTTGTGCGTTATCACGCCGGGTTTACCGTTCATGATGTATACGGTATCAGATAAAAGCAGCGCTTCTTCGACATCGTGCGTGATAAAAAACGTAGAGATTTTCATCTGCTCTGCAATTTCTGCATACCACAATTGCATTTTACGCCGGGTGATTGCGTCCAGTGCAGAAAAAGGTTCGTCTAACAGAATGATTTGGCTGTACGGCGAACTTGTGCGGTTTATTGTTGAACCGGCGGTTAAGCATGTGCGAAGCAGAGCTGCCCTCTGGCGCATTCCGCCGGAAAGTTCGTTTGGATATTTGTTTTCGTAACCGGAAAGCCCGAACATCTCAAAAAAACCGGCTGCATATTCACGTGCTGTTTTTTTCTTTTCTCCGCGGATTAATAACGGCAAAATAACATTGTTTATTACAGTGCGGTATTCCAACAGCAAATCTTTTTGCAGCATGTAGCTCACCTTGCCGCACATACCGGTAATGTCTTCGCCGTTTAGGAATACACTACCGTTGTCGGGTTTATCAACACCGGATAAAACATTAAAGAGAGTAGTCTTGCCGACACCGGAAGGTCCCAGAAGCGAGATAAAACCGCCTGCCGGAAGCTCAAGATTAATGTCCTGAACCACCGGCTCGCCGTTGTAATTTTTTGTTATATTGCTGCACTTAAATATTAAACTCATCTTTCCTCATTATCCGCGTCTTTCCGCGACGTACCAAAGGTACGAATCCGCGGACCATTATCTCTCCATTTTACGGCAAGTACTCATTCGTAAAGCCGCCCACGCTAATGTCTCTCTCCAGTAGTCCCTGCTGATACATCCATGTGTAAAAACCGCCCCATCTGTCAGGATCAATTTCTCCCCAGCGGTTTGCGCTGCCTTGATAACGTGTTTTTAAATATTCCTGGCCTCGTATTACAATTTCCCTGTCCATTTCCGGCGCATGTTTTAAAAGTATCTCTGCAGCTTGTATTGGATATTCCATTGCAAAATAATACCCGCGGCTTACTGCATTCATGAACTTTTTTACTGTTTGCGGATTTTCAGCAGCCCAGTCGGTATTTGTTACCAGTACCGGTGTGTAAAAATCCATAATGCTGTCAAAGGCGCCTAAATCAATAAAGTTTATATCAATGCCCTTTAATGAAGCAGGAATACAATCAAAAGCATAATAAACCCAAATTGCATCGACATCGGTTTGAAGCGCAGAAAATGCATCTGTGGCAAAATTGGGAATCATTCTTACGGTATTAAAATCGCCGCCGTCTTTTTCTACAATGTATTTCATTATTGCCGTTACAATCGGCATGTCCCAGGAGGCAAAACGTTTGCCTGTTAGGTCGGCAGGTCTTTGTATCCCGCTTTCTTTCAATGACATTATTCCCGATGTATTGTTACTAATGATGCCTGCAATTGCTGTAATCGGAAGCGCGTCATGTTCTTTTGCAATTGCTTCTCCCATCCATTCCTGAAAACTAATTGCAAACTCGGCTTTTTGCGATGCCAGCAGAACCAATGCATTGTCCTCCGGCGGCTG
>WQXC01000095.1 GCA_009785045.1 Treponema sp.
AGTTGTCTGGAACTTTGTCGCGCCCAATGCAAGGGAGCCTTCCCGGAATGAATCGGGAATTGATTTTAAAGATTCCTCAGTCGTTCTGATAATAACAGGCAGAATCATTATGCTTAAAGTAAACGAACCTGCAATAATAGACTGACCAAAGTTTAATAAACGGCAGAAAACAAGAAGTCCAAAAAGACCGTAAATAATCGAAGGGATTCCCGCAAGTGTTTCGATAGCGAGCCGCAGAATCCTTATAAACCGTGAATTGCCAGAATATTCGTTAAGGAAAATTGCTGTTGCCAAACCGACAGGAAGAGCAACTGCAATTGAAACAAGCACAATGTAAAGAGTTGTTACAATCATTGGGAGAATGCCTGTTTCTGCGCTGGAAAGGAACGACCAGTTAAGATAACCGGCTTGCGAGCGGAAAATATAAACCAGTACAAAAAACAATGCAAGAATAACACCTGCAGATGCCGCAGCCATGAAGCCGTATAAAGCTTTATCCAGCATTTTTCGTTTTACAAGCTGCTTCATAGTGGCTGCTCCATCTTACGCCTGTACCACAGAATCAAACTGTTAAGTATCAATATAATCGAGAACAATGTTACGCCAATAGAAAACAGCATTTCGCTGTGTCTGCCGGAAGCGTAACCCATCTCCATCGCGATTGTCGATGTAAGTGTTCTTACGCTTGCCAAAGGATTAATTGTAAGCTGCGGCGAGTTTCCCGCAACCAAAATAACTGCCATTGTTTCGCCGACTGCGCGCGAAATGCCGAGTATTACTCCTGCAATTACGCCGGAGTTTGCATGAGGCAGCACAACTCTCCATGCTGTCTGCATTTTGCTGGCTCCAAGCGAGAGACTTGCCTCCCGCACAGAAATGGGAACTGCGCGCAGGGAGGTTTCCGCTATTGTGATAACTGTTGGCAGTATCATTAACGCAAGGACGATTATGGCGGAAAGCAAGCTGTTGCCGGAAGGAATATTAAAAGTTGTTCTTACAAACGGGACAATTACCATTAAGCCGAAAAACCCGTACACTACCGAAGGTATGCCTGCAAGCAGTTCAACTCCAGCGCGTACGATGGAAGCGGGTTTTGGTTTAAGGAACTCCGCCATAAAAAGAGCGCATAAAAGAGCGATTGGCACTCCAAGAAGAATGGCGCCAAAACTTGCCAAAAGGGTGCCTGCAATCATCGGGAAAATGCCAAAAACTTTGTCCCTGCTTGGGCGCCATTCTAAGCCGCTGAGGAATTTTCCAAGACTGTAAGGCGGTTCAGGAAGGATAACGTGTATTCGTTTTTGCAATGGAGCAAAAGCAGCCGGCCAACTCACAGTGTAAACATAGCTCTCGGGATACGTAATATCAACTTCGCTGCCATAAACAAAAGAAACGCTTTTTGTTGGATCTTTTTCGTTATTGTTAATGAAGATATCAAGAGTTTCTTCGATATCTCCGTTTGGAAATCTTATTGAAATAACTTCATAATTTTTTGGAATATCAATAAAGGTATTGTGGTCGATATAGTTTAAACCGTTTACGGTAATATTATCTATACGCTGGGCAACCAGCCTGACACCGGAATAGGTGGAAGTGAAAAACGGCATGCTGCCCTGAGCAAAAACAAAAAGCAAAATAGCCCCCAATGCCAATACGGAAAAGAGGGCTACAATGCTTACCAGATGCTTAAAAAAGACATCTGTAAATTTACGGTTCATGTAAAATAACTACAACTAACTAGTTAACAGGAATCCAGCTTCTACGAACGATAGCCTGACCTGCTGAACTAAGCATCCAGCGGATAAAAGCTGCGCTTTCTGCATGAAGGTTGTTCCCGGCAAGAACGATAAAAGGACGCGCAATTTTATAACTGCCGCCTAAAACATTCTCTGTGGAAGGAGCAACTCCGCCAACTGACATTGTTTTGGTTGTTTCATCAACTGAACCAAGTGAAATATAACCGATAGCATTTGGGTTCTGTACAATACTGGCTTTAATAGCGCCGGTACTTGTTGATTCATTGGCTCCTGCGCGCAGTCTGCCCTGGAAACCTACCAGTTCTTCAAACGCGCCTCTTGTGCCTGAACCTTCTTCGCGGCTGATAACAGCAATAGCGCCGCGGGTACCGCCAACCTGACTCCAATCAGTGATAACACCGGTGTAAATGTCACGAATCTGTTCAACAGTAAGATTCGATACAGGATTGTTCCTGTTTACAATTACGGCAATACCATCAATGGCTACTACTTCAACCTTAAGTCCCCTGCCCTGTTCGGCTGGTGTAAGCTCGCGGCTTGACATGCCAATCTGGTAGAGAACGCCGGCATTGTTGATACCATCGCCGGAACCGGTTCCGTTAATGTTAATTTTTACATTGGGTTTTACCTTTGCATACTCTGCTGCAAATAATTCCATTAACGGGGTTACAGAAGTTGATCCGCCAACTTCGATTGTGTAGGGAGCTGCGGCAGGCTGCTCATTGCCGCCTCCGGCAAACGCGCATGGCAGTACGAGCACTGCCATCATCAATGCACAAAAGAACTTTGAATAATTTCTAATCTTCATAATTGACTCCTTGAATATAAACTTAAGAAATAAATATCTTAAGCATGTTAAGAGTCAATAAATGAATTGTTAAAATTTGGTTAAATTATTTCTTTAAAACGGCTCTTAAAGCCCGGTTCATTTTGTCCAAATCAAAGCCGCCAGGTACAAATTCCAGCCCCAGTTCGCTCCGGGCGGTCTGTTTGTCCGAAGTGCTGCCGGCTTCCAGGGAGCCAACCAACTTTCTGAAGTGGCGCGGACCGTCTACCTGTTCAGGAGGCGCAGCGCCTTCGCCTGTGATAAAGCGGGTTACTTCATCTTTGGCAGGCTGATACGAAGACATAATAATTACTTTTACATTCCATTTTGGACCGTATTCATAAATCAATTCTTTTTTTCCGCGGAAATTAACATCGCCAAGTTTTACTTTATCGTGCAGATATTCCTTGCCGCCTTCGGACGGTTCGCAGTAAAAACGGAAACGCATGTCTCCTTTCCAGTCCATTCCAACCTGGATAAGCCGGTGAAGATCTTCCATTGTACATTCATGCGAAATAATCGCGCGCCTCCAGACATCAAGACCGGAAATACTAATCTGAATCATCCGCCAGAATTGACCTGTTGTACTGCCGCCTTGAATCAAAGTCAAATTGCTTCTTCTAAAGTTGTCCATTGCAGTATTAATAAGTTCTTTAATATCGGAGTAGGTATCGATCATACTGTCCAAAGAATTATCCATAGCGATAATTTCAGAATCTGACGGAGATTCGTCAAACGCAAGATCTTCCAACAAGGCGGCAGCGTGCCCCTGAATCTGCGAAAGCACTATAAATGTGTGGCGCGGCAGCCATGCGGTTTCTATCTCGCCTTTTTGCAGTTTTGCAGAAAGTTCGATAACGGCAGTATGCAGTTCTGCAACACGCTGGCGGACAGGACCTGCGCCCTGATCCAGAAACAGCGAATAGCCTTTGTAAAAATCTTCCATACTGTCGGTAATATAATCCGCAAGCAGATCCCATTCGGCTTCTTCAAGATGAACAACAGGAGGAATCAGGCGGTTAATCACAAGATCGATGTCCTTCTCGTTCCTGAAAAATGCATCTCTTATATAGGAAAGAATTACAAATTCAGAAATAGGTATGTTCTTTTCAAAGAATAGCTCTTCTATAAATGTTCTGTCCGGCGGAACTGTATAATTCTGAAGATTCTTGCTGTCGGGGATTTCCTTGCCTGCAAACCAAAAACGCGTTTCAATACCGAAAGGCACAGTATCCACACGGTTTGTTTTTTCAAAAAGAAATTCTTCCAGCGAGTAAGAAGGAGTTTCCCTCATTCTTTTGCCGCCAAACCAATAAGCAAAGGAAATCTGTTCTTCTGTACCTGCTCCGGGACCAAGCAGCGCAAAGCTGTTTTCAAAACCGCTTTCGGCAGCTTCAAGCCACTTATCCAAATCTTCCCGCGGCCAGTCATCCTTCCCTGCTTTTTCAATTTCAAAACGGCATTCTTTCCAGTCAAGAGTGCGGACCAAAAAACGATCTCCGGGCACAAACGAAGATTCCCGGTATATAACACGCATATCAAGCGTATGTATCGATACTTCCGGCGGATCTTCGTACGGATCAGCATTAAAAGCTTCTTCGTTTTCAGGATTATCTCTTGCAATATATTGAGGAGCAAATTCTTCGCCGTAAATGCAGTAGTACGGATACAATTCCTCAGGCGGCGCCTCTGTAGTTGTCATAGGTACAAGTTCGCCTTTCCAGAAAAATTTATAACGATGCGGTAAAGTCATCGGATTGGCAAACGGGACACATCTGTGTCCTGGAATTAAAATACCATTTAATAATTCCAGTCTGGTAGGAGTAATTACAAACGAGGCAGGTTCAAAACAAGTTCTGCGGGAAACCCAGAATTTGTTATCCTGCTTAAAAGCGATCTTCCTTATTTCCAGATACGCGCCGATTTCCATGATGAGTTTTCTGTCGGGCTTTTGCCCCGATGCCTGCACATAGATGGTAATATCATCCAGCGTAAACGGCTCGGTTGCGTTTTCGAGGAACTCGTATAGCGCTTCTTCCTGTTCCAAATCCATAGCACTTATGATAAAATGAACCACCCAACTAATCAATATGGAGAAACCATTAATGTGCGGAGGTTATAATAATGCAATACGGCAATTTTGATCCGGTTAATCGCGAGTATGTAATTGACAAACCCGATACACCAGCGCCCTGGGCAAACTATCTGGGTTCCCCGGCTTACGGAGCAATTATTTCGAACAATGCAGGCGGTTACAGCTTTGTAAAAAGCGGCGCTGCAGGCAGATTGATCCGTTACCGCTTTAACGAACAGGACAGACCTGGACGTTACATTTATCTGCGCGATGATGAGGCATCAGACGGCAAGCCGTCCGGCGATTACTGGTCTGCTTCATGGCAGCCTGTAGGCAAACCGTTAAATGAATATAAATCGATATGCCGCCATGGTACCGGTTATACACAAATCGAAGCTGACTACAAAGATATTAAATCGCAGGTTGATTACTATGTGCCGCATGGAGCAGATTACGAAGTGTGGCGTTTAAAAGTTTTGAACAAGGGAACAAAGGCGCGAAAAATTTCTGTCTTTGGTTTTGTAGAATTTACATGCGAAAGTTTCTACGAGCAGGATCAGGTTAATCTGCAATATACCCAGTTTATTACACGCACATACTTTAAAGAAAATTTTATTTTACAGACAATAAACGAAAACTGTCTTAATGCTGTAAACGAAAGCCGCGTGGAAACGCGCTTTTTTGGTCTTGCAGGCGCAAAGGTGGCAAGTTACTGCGGAGACCGCGCAAAGTTCCTTGGCAATTACCGCGATTACGGAAACCCTGTTTCTGTAGAAAACGGCAAACTTGACGGCACGCTTAATTACAACATGAACCCCTGCGGCGCTTTGCACACTGTTCTGGAACTAACTCCCGGCAAAGAAGCCGAAGTTATTTTTCTTCTTGGGCAAAAACGCGAGGCGCAGGCAAAAGAATTAATCACCCGCTACGAGGACACAACTATTCCCTGTAGTGAAATTGCCGAATTAAAAAAATATTGGCACTCAAAACTTGATAACCTTAAGGTAACAACACCGGACGGCAATTTTAACAATATGATCAACACATGGAATGCGTATCAGTGTTTTATTACATTTGTGTGGTCGCGCGCCGCCTCTCTTGTTTACTGCGGACAGCGCAACGGCTACGGCTATCGTGACACTGTTCAGGATATCCAGGGAATTATTCATCTTGACCCGGACATGGCTCTTGAAAAAATAAAGTTTATGATTTCCGCTCAGGTAAACCACGGCGGCGCGCTCCCGCTTGTTAAATACAGCCACAATCCCGGACACGAAAATAAACCTGAAGATGAATCCTACCGCAAGGAAACAGGACATCCGTCTTACCGCGCAGATGACGCATTATGGCTTTTCCCAACTGTATGGAAGTATATTGCAGAAACCGGCAACACTGCTCTGCTTGACGAAATAATTCCATATGCTGATGACGGCAAAGATACGCTGTTTAACCACCTGATAAGAGCAATTGAGTTTTCGCTGAATCACCTTGGAATACACGGACTGCCTGCCGGGCTTCAT
>WQXC01000096.1 GCA_009785045.1 Treponema sp.
ATTAAAGACAACGGAAAGGGAATGACAGAGGAAGAGTTAAAAAGAGCGCTTGACCCGTTTGTTACAGACGGTATTAAGCACCCCAACCGGAAGGTTGGACTTGGACTTCCGTTCCTTGCGCAGACTGCAGAGCAGTCGGGCGGAGGGTGGGACATAAAGTCCGAGAAAGGGAAGGGCACAACGGTATCAGCCTGGTTTGATGCCGGAAATGTTGATACACCCCCGTTAGGTGATATTCCGGGGATGTTCAGAACGATATTGATGTTTGACAGCAAGGCGGAAATTATCATCCGCCGCAAATTGAATGATGAAGAATACGAGGTCTGCAAAACGGAACTCGCCGAGGCTCTTGGGGGTCTTGAAGATGCCGGATCGCTGGTGCTGCTTGATCAATACCTGCGTTCATTGGAAGGAGAAGAGGAGTAAAATATGGCAAAGATGAGTTTGGATGACTTAAGAAAACTGAGAGACGAAAAAAAGGGCGACCTTCGCAAGCGTGATGCAGAAGGCAAAGAAATTCAGGTTATTGTCGGAATGGGAACCTGCGGTATTGCCGCCGGCGCCAAACAGGTCCTGGATGCTTTTATCGTCGGGCTTGACGAAAACAAGCTAGTGGATTCCTGCCTTGTAAGGCAGACCGGCTGCATGGGGCTTTGTCATTCGGAACCCACCATAGAAGTTATTGTTCCGGGCATGCCGCCTGTAATTTACGGTATGGTAGATACGGAAGTTACCAAAGAAATTATTCAAAAGCATATAATCGGCAAGGAGCTGCTGGGTCAGTATATCCTGGATCGTCCTGCCGTTGATATTTTAGGTTCAAAATAAAAAGGGGGAATGATAAAAAATGGCGTATAACCATTATATCCTTACCTGCGGCGGTACTGCCTGCGAATCCAACAGAGGGGTTGAGCTTTTTAATCAGCTTATTGCCGAAGCGGAAAAGCAGGGCGTTAATAGCCAGGTACAGATTCTTAAAACAGGTTGTTTCGGTTTCTGCGAAAAGGGACCGATTGTAAAGGTTCTGCCGGAGGATTCTTTTTACGTTGAAGTTAAACCAGAAGACGCAAAAGAAATCATTGCTGAGCAGGTTATCAAGGGAAGAGAAGTAAAAAGGCTTCTTTACAACGAAGGTGAGGTAAAGAAAAATACCGTCACAATCGAAGACATTCCTTTTTATCAAAAACAATTCCGCGTTGTTCTTCGCAACTGCGGTGTTATCAATCCCGAAAACATTGACGAATATGTCGCGCGCGAAGGCTACTCAGGTCTTGAAAAAGTTCTTTTTGAATGGACTCAGGAACAGTTAATAGAAGAAATGAAAGTTTCCGGTCTTCGCGGAAGAGGCGGCGCAGGATTCCCGACATGGTTAAAATGGGATCTGGCGCGAAAAGCCGTTGGGGATCAGAAGTATGTTATCTGTAATGCCGACGAAGGCGACCCGGGCGCATACATGGATCGCTCTACAATAGAAGGCGACCCGCACTCAGTTATCGAAGGTATGATTACTGCCGGAAAAGCAATCGGCTCCAATATGGGCTTTGTTTACATCCGCGCAGAATATCCGCTGGCAATTGAACGCTTAAAAATCGCTCTTGATCAGGCGCGCGAATACGGATTATTAGGAAAAAATATTCTTGGTTCCGGTTTTGATTTTGATATCGAAGTCCGCCTGGGAGCAGGCGCATTTGTCTGCGGCGAAGAAACAGCGCTTATTAAATCGGTAGAAGGCAACCGCGGAATGCCGGTTCCAAAACCGCCTTTCCCCGCGAACAAAGGTCTTTGGGAAAAACCGACAATCATTAATAACGTAGAAACATTTGCGAATATACCTGTTATTACCGCGAAAGGCGGCGCGTGGCTTGCAAAAATCGGCACCGAAAAATCCAAGGGAACAAAAGTATTCGCGCTTACCGGAAAAGTTAAAAACTCCGGTCTTGTCGAAGTCCCCATGGGAACAACGTTACGCGAAATCGTTTACGATGTCGGCGGCGGAATAAAAGACGGAAAAAAATTCAAAGGTGTTCAAACCGGCGGTCCTTCCGGCGGTATTCTTACCGAAAAATCCCTTGATGTCCCGATCGACTTTGAATCATTAACAGCCAACGGCTCAATGATGGGTTCCGGCGGCATGATTGTTATGGACGAAGATGACTGCGTAGTAGACGTATCGCGCTTCTATATGGAATTCTGCGTCGAAGAATCCTGCGGTAAATGTTCACCGTGCCGCATTGGTACCACTCAAATCCTTAAAATTCTGGAAAAAA
This sequence comes from Treponema sp., assembly GCA_009785045.1. Lineage (GTDB taxonomy): Bacteria > Spirochaetota > Spirochaetia > Treponematales > Breznakiellaceae > WQXQ01. The sequence continues at coordinate 2,268 of WQXC01000096.1, forward strand.
TTACAGAAGGCAAGGGCGAAGAAGAAGATATACAAAAACTGGAAGACATCGGACACGCAATTACAAAAGCTTCCCTTTGTATGTTAGGTTGTACTGCTGCAAACCCGGTAATATCTACAATTAAAAACTTCCGCGATGAATACCATGAGCACATACACGATAAAAAATGCCGTTCAGCAAAGTGCAAAAACCTTTTAAGCTTTATTATCGATGCGCCAAAGTGTATTGGATGCAGTCTTTGCGCAAAAAAATGTCCTGTAAACTGTATTGTTGCAGAAGATGCTGCAAAATATCCGGACAAGAAAAAGCCGCCGTATTTCATCAATCAAAAAGATTGTATAAAGTGCGGAGAATGTCTGGCTGTCTGCAAATTCAATGCGGTGCTTAAGGGTTAAGGGGGAAGATATGATTAACATAACAATAAACGGTAAAACACTCGAAGTAGAACCGGGAACAACGATTCTGCAGGCTGCCGAAATGGTTAATATAAAAATTCCAACTCTTTGCTGGAATCCGGATTTAACTCCGTGGGCATCATGCGGTATTTGTATCGTAAGGCTTGCGGGTTCGCCAAAAATGGTTCGCGCCTGCTGTACAGCATGTGAACCTAACATGAACATTATTACCCATGACCCGGAAATTATTGCTGTAAGGCGCATAGTTATCGAACTGATACTTTCCAATCATCCCAATGATTGCTTGCAGTGTCCAAGAAATCAATCCTGCGAACTTCAGGATCTGGCTGCAGAATTCGGGCTTAGGGAAGCTCCTTATATCAAGGTAAAAAATGATATTCCTGTAGACGATTCAAATCCTGCAATCGTTCTGTGCCCCGAAAAATGTATCCGCTGCGGCAGATGCGTTAAAGTGTGCCAAGATGTGCAGAATGTCTGGGCGCTTGAGTTCCTTGGCCGCGGCATAAGCGGTAAAATTGCAAGCGCGGCAGACGCGCCGTTAGGTGACAGTCCGTGTATCAAGTGCGGACAGTGCGCAGCGCATTGCCCTGTTGGCGCAATTTACGAACACGATGACACCGTTAATGTGTGGAACGCGCTTCAGGATCAGGAAAAACACCCTGTTGTGCAGATTGCTCCTGCAGTCCGCGTTGCATTGGCAGAAGAGTTCGGTCTTGAGCCCGGTACAGTCTTTACAAAGAAGATTTATGCTGCGCTTCGCCGTCTTGGTTTTAAAACTGTCTTTGATACAAACTTTGCTGCAGATCTTACCATTATGGAAGAAGGTTCAGAACTTGTAAAACGCCTGAGTGAAAAAGGCAGCGACATTCCATTGATTACTTCATGCTGTCCTGCATGGGTAGACTATCTGGAAAAGTATTATGCAGATTTAATTCCGAACTTTTCTACAGCAAAATCGCCTCAGCAGATGATGGGTGCAATGATTAAGGCATACTGGGCTGGAAAAGCCGGTGTTGATCCAAACAAAGTATATTCAGTTTCAGTAATGCCATGTACTGCAAAGAAGTGGGAATCACACCGCAACGATGATATGAAGAGCGCCGGAGCCGGCTACGATGTAGACATTGTAATTACTACCCGCGAACTTGCGCGCATGATTAAACAGGCAGGTATCGAAATCCTTAAGCTTGATGACGAAGAAGCGGACAGCCCATTGGGACCGTACACGGGAGCCGGAACAATTTTCGGCGTAACGGGCGGTGTAATGGAAGCCGCAGTTCGCAGCGCTTATTATCTTGTTACAAAAAAAGAACTTGCCGATGTTAACTTTAAACCCGCCCGCGGGCTTGACGGTGTCAAGGAAGGCGAAGTTGATTTTGGCAACGGATTAAAGATTCGTATTGCTGTAGCGCACCAGATGGGTAACATCGCCGCAGTACTGGATAAAATCCGCGCAGCAAAAGCTGCAGGCAAAGAAGCGCCGTATCACTTTATCGAAGTTATGGCATGCCGCGGCGGCTGTATTGCAGGCGGCGGTCAGCCGTACGGATGCACAGACGAAATCCGCAAGCAGCGCACCAGCGGCATCTATAAAGACGATGAGAAATCGCAGTATCGCTGTTCGCACCAGAATCCGTTTATCACACAGGTTTACAAGGAATTCCTTGGAGAACCCGGCGGTCACAAAGCGCATGAGCTGCTCCATACAAAATATGTGGAACGTCCTCTCTATATTAAATAGAGAGAGAAAATAAAAAGGGGAGTAAGATATGGGAGATTTTCTGGAAAAGTGTTTTAAGCTAAAAGAGAACAAGACTTCTATAAAAACAGAAGTGCTTGCAGGCGCTACCACGTTCGTAACGATGGTATACATTCTGATTGTCAATCCGAACATTCTTAGCGGACCAACCGGAATGCCCTGGGGTGGCTTGTTCACGGCAACTGCCATAATGTGTATTTTGGGTACAATTTTGATGGCTGTTATATCAAAGTATCCATTTGCTCTCGCACCTGGTATGGGACTCAATGCGTTTTTTGCGTATGTAGTAGTCTCCTCGATGGGCGGAAGCTGGCATACGGCGCTGCTGCTGCTTTTATTGCAGGGTGTAGGATTTGTTATTCTTGCATCAGTTAAATTCAGGGAAAAGATATTCGAAGCAATTCCAAAAAGCATGAAGCTTGCGATTGGTGTTGGTATCGGACTTTTCATTATGCACATTGGATTACAGAATGCAGAGTTTATTATTGGCAACCCGGCTACAAAAGTTGCTCTTGGTGATATGACATCAGTTCCAGTCGTGCTGTTTATGCTTGGTGTATTACTAACAGGTTTCCTGCTTGCAAGAAAAATTCGCGGCGGACTTTTGTTGGGGATACTTGGAACATATCTTATGGGTTTAATTTGCCAATTGGTTGGGATCTATAAGCCGCATGTTTTTGGAGAAAATGGTGGTATCGTAGAAACAGGACATGGTTTCTCGCTTATTCCATCAGGTATTGTTTCTCTTCCGCCTTCTTTGGCAGAAGTAAATCTTCTTACAAACTTTGATAAAGTTAATTTTTCCGACATCAGTGTATTTACTATCATCTCATTAATGATAATTCTTCTTATAGTCGATGGTATGGATACAGTAGGAACTGCCATTGGTGTTTCTGAAAAATGCGAAGACTTCCTTGACGAGAAGGGTGACCTTCCCAGAAAAGGAAAAGTATTACTCGCAGATGCTATTACTACCGGAATGGGCGCCATGTTTGGAACATCAACAGTTACCACTTACATTGAATCGGCAGCCGGTGTACAAGTCGGCGGAAGAACCGGTCTTGTCGGGTTTGTTGTAGCTATTCTTTTTGCAATTGCTATGTTCTTTTCTCCTATCTTTTTTGCCATTCCTGCATTTGCCACAGCTCCGGCGCTTGTATTTGTCGGTTTGTTTATGACAACCACTGTAGCAAAGATTATGTGGAATGATGCAAAAGGTGGAGATATTGATTTTACAGAAGCGCTGCCTGCGTTCCTTATTATTGTTTTAATGCCTTTAACATACAGTATTTCTAACGGTATAATTTTTGGCGTTATTTCGTTTGTTGCATTAAAGCTCTTTACAGGACGCTACAAAGAAATATCGATAGTAATGTATATTCTTGCAGCATTCTTTATATTTAAGCTTGTTTCGCCGTTCTAAGTTATATGACAGATGCGGATATCTTTAATAAGATTGATCACACTCTGTTAAAAATGACCGCCTCATGGCAGGAGATTAAAACCCTCTGCGGCGAGGCGGTTCATTTTAACACCGCATCTGTCTGTATTCCGCCAAGTTATGTAAAAATGGTTTCTAATGAATATCCCAATTTAAACATCTGCACTGTCATCGG
>WQXC01000097.1 GCA_009785045.1 Treponema sp.
CCCCGAGAACGTACGCTTCTGCATGGATGCAGGTTTGAACTATGTATCCTGCTCACCGTACTCGGTACCGATTGCGCTGCTTGCAGTAGCTCAGGCAGAAATTGCCAAGGCGGAAGCAAAGTAGTCCGTAGATTATAATTATTTGAAAGGGGCTGTCCAACCGGGCAGCCTCTTTTTAATTGTATACCATAAAAAGTTTTTAGGCTGAGGCGGAAAATGTCCCCCTGAACGGAGTATCTGTTCTGGAAACTTCGCACTTTGTGCTCGTTGAAGGTTCCCGGAGTGAAGGGAGCAGGTTTCCGCCTCAGCCGTAAGATTAGACATACACATGCAAAAAAAAAGGCTGACCAATCGGACAGCCTTACTATTTTCCATATGGCGGTTTACGATGTTTTACCAAAGGTAAGATGTCGTAAACCGCTGCGATAGGCGACATTTTAATGTCGTCTATCGTGTTTGTTGGCGAAGTGCCGCTGAAGGCGGCATTTCGTTAACAAACTATTTGTATTCGCCTTCGAAGCCCATTGATTTTTTCAAAGTTGTTGTAATTAATTTTGCTGCGGCTTTTGCGTCGGATTCCGGTACTTTTCTGAATCTGTTGAGTGAATCAACAAAGAATGCTGAAAGTGTTTCATAAACATCAGGCAGCTGATAGAACACAACCGAGAAATTGATGCCAGAAGGTTTAAGAATGGTGAAGGAACCGTATGTTTCATTGGGTTCTTTTGCTACCATGATTTTTGACTGATTTCTTGCTGTGATAATTTCAAGTTCGTTAAAGCGCTTCGGAATTTTTTCGCCTTCTGCTCTGGAAACCGGTTCCTGGAACTTAATCTGATAGGTATCAGGTTCAACAAGAATGTACAGCTTCTTGCCGCCGGTAACAAATTGCAGACCAGTTTCTGTCATAAAGATTTCTTTTACGCCGGAATAGGATACAATTTCGTAAATTGAATAATTAGAAGTAGGGCTAAAGAATGAAGATACGATATATCCATGAGCAAAGGGAAGTTTTCCCTGAGCATAAGCTTCAAACAGATTTCTGAATTTAACATCGGTTTTTTCTACTGGTTTTGCAGCTGGTTTTGGCGCTGCAGGTTTTGCTGCCGGTTTAACAATCGCTTTTACTTCCGGGCTTTTTGCTGCTTTTTTAACTGCCGGTTTTTTTGCTGCTGATTTTTTCGCCGCAGGTTTCTTCGCTGCCGGTTTCTTTTTTGCTGCTGCTTTTTTCGCTGCAGGTTTCTTAGCCGCTGCTTTCTTTTTTGCAACTGGTTTCTTTTTTGCTGCCGCTTTTTTCGCTGCAGGTTTCTTCTTTGCAGCTGGTTTTTTCGCCGCTGCTTTTTTTACTGCAGGTTTCTTTTTCGCCGCAGGTTTCTTCTTAGCCGCTGCTTTTTTAGCTGCTGGCTTTTTTGCAGCAGGTTTCTTTTTTGCTGCTTTTTTTATTGTCGCCATTAGTTCCTCCTAAATAAAATTAAAACTAGTAATTACATTCAATTATAGCTCAGTATTAGATATTTTATCAACTGCTTTTTCAGCACTTTGCCAATGTTACAGCACAGGTTGTTACAATATCATCGACCGAAGCGCCTCTGGAAAGATCGCTTATCGGTTTTGCAAAACCCTGAAGAAACGGACCGAAAGCCTGCGCTTTACCCAGTCTTTGAACCAGTTTATACCCGATATTTCCCGAGTTTAAATCGGGGAAGACAAGGATATTAACCTTTCCGCGAACAGGGCTGCCGGGCGCTTTTTTATCAAGAACAGAAGGAACAAGGGCGCTGTCTGCCTGTAATTCACCGTCAAAAGCAAACCCGGGACTTCTTTTCTCAAGTATTTCTACCGTATTTTGTACTTTTACAACATCATCATGTTTTGCTGAGCCCTTTGTGGAAAATGACAATAGAGCGGCAACAGGTTCTGTGTTTAAATATTCACGGCAGGATTGAGCAGCGCATTCCGTGATATCGGCAAGCTGCTCCGGAAGAGGATCTGGTATTACCGCGCAATCCGAGAATATCATGGAGCCTTCTTTGCCGTATTGGGCATCCATTCCGGTCATTACAAAGCATGAAGAAGCGGTCTTTATACCGTTTGCAGTCCCAATTATAGAAAGACCTGCTCTTAAAACTTCGCTAGTTGTGCTTAGAGCGCCTGCAACAATTGCATCGGCATCTCCCTGATTAACCATCATTGCACCCCAGCGCAAAGTATCAACTATGTCGATTTTTGCCTGTTCCTGAGTCATTCCCTTGTTCTTGCGCAGTTCATAGTAAACATCGGCATACCTGTTTAAGTCTGAGCTTACAAATCCAGGATGAACTACATTGATACCATCAAGAAAGATTCCCTCGGCAGATGCGATCTCCTGAATATCAGCGACATTTCCCAATAAGGTAACGCTTGAGACTAACTTCTCATCCAGCAGGAGCCTTGCTGCTCTGATGATTCGCTCTTCTGTACCTTCGGGCAATACAAGCCTTTTAGGTTTAGATGCAGCTTTTGCTTTCATTTCAGATACAAAATCCATATTTCCTCCTATTTTATCGCCAAATGAATGATACTCCCTTTTATCAACTTGCGCAACCCTTATAAATTTGTTATAATTTTTTAATTAGCGGAGGCGGAATTGACCGAAGTATATAACGATTTTCTTGAAGATGCGGATTTCGACACAATCCTTTCTCCGGATATTGATTTTACGGGAACATTGCGGTTTGAGAAACCTTTTCTTATAAGGGGCAAAGTTTCAGGAGAAATTAACGCTACAGGGTTGCTGGTTATCGACGAAAATGCAGTTGTAAACGCAAATATTCACGCTTTGCGTGTTCTTATAAGAGGGCAGGTTAAAGGTGATGTTACAGCCGTAGAAAAAGTTGAGGTTACTATATCCGGTAAGTTGTCCGGAAATGTAACAGCTCCAGAGATATACATGGAAACCGGGTGTGTTTTTAACGGCAGATGTACAATGGTTGGGAAAAATCCAGTATGACAAATTATAAAAAATATCTATTAACAGGCTTTCTTTTAATTTTTATCATTAGCAGTGTTTTTGCCCAAACCCGTCCAGATGCGCTGGCGGAGTACCGTGCAGGTAATTTTGAACGGGCTGTTCTTATCTGCCGCGAAGAAATCGCAGAAAACCCCAACAATCTTGAATCACATGTGGTAATTTGCTGGTCTTTAATCAGACTGAACCGTCTGGAAGAAGCTCTGCGTTATGCGCGCGCCGGCCGGGCTTTACATCGATTTGATGTAAGAATTACACAAATTCTTGGCGAAATAAGCTACTACCAGGGCAGAAATAACGAAGCACTGCAATATTTCCAGGAATATGCAAGCGCTGCTCCCGAAGGAGCCAGAATAGATCAGGTTTATTTTCTAATGGGAGAGATTTTTATCCGCCAGGGAAAATTCCGCCATGCAGATATTGCTCTTTCTACCGCAGTTCATTGGGTACCCAATAATGCCGCATGGTGGGTAAGACTTGCATATACCCGCGAAAACGCCGGAGATTTAAGCAGCGCGATAGAAGCTTACGAACGTGCTCTTTCGCTCAACTCGCAATTAACAGACGCTCAGCGCGGTATAGAACGAATCAGACGAACAATGAGCGCTCAATAAAGTAATAATACCGCGTATGCCTTCATTTTTAATTCAAACACTGGGCTGCAAACTTAATCAACTAGAAAGCGAAGCCATTACCGGCGCTTTTGAAAAAGCGGGTTTTAAAGAAGCAGTCCGCGGCTTTACGCAGATTAACGCAGATGAATATTCTGATTCTCCTTCTGTTATCATTATTAATACATGCACAGTTACATCTAAAGCCGATCAAAAGGCTCGGCGTGTAATAAGAAAAGCGCTGCGCGATTATCCCGATTCCAATGTAATTGTTACAGGCTGTTATGCGCAGTTAAACAGAGATGATTTAGAAAAATTAGATGATGAGAACCCTAAAAGGCTTTCGGTAATTGGAAAGGACGAAATTCTTAGATTTATTAATAAAATAAATCCGTGTAAATCCGCGTCAATCCGCGGACCCATTGAATTTACTCCAATCGAGAAATCTGCGAAAACAAGCGGACAGTTTGAATTTAACCCGCAGCGTTTTTCTGAACACACAAGAAGCCTGCTTAAAATCCAGGACGGATGCGGAAATACCTGCACTTACTGTAAAATTCGCCTTGCGCGCGGCTCAAGTATCAGCCTGGAATCAGACGAGGTTTTATCGCGCCTTAAGATATTGGAACAAAATCACGCCGAGGCAGTACTAACGGGCGTAAATATCTGCCAGTACAGCAGCAATAACGGAGATACAAATATCAATCTAACCGGGCTATTGGAATATTTACTGTCCGGTACAGAAAAAATAAATTTACGTTTATCATCTCTAACACCGGATTTTATAGATAAAAATCTTGTGAATGTTCTTGCCAATAAGCGTATTCGTCCTCATTTTCACCTGTCGATACAATCGGGAAGTAAAAAAATCCTGGAAAGAATGGGTCGTTCATATGATTCAAAAATAATTGAAAAATCCATTTCTCTTTTACGCAGTGTAAAGGATGATCCATTTTTGGCCTGCGATATTATTACCGGTTTTCCCGGCGAGACAGAGACTGAGTTTAAAGAAACATATAACATGTGCAAAAAACTGGATTTTGCATGGATACATGTTTTTCCTTATTCAAAAAGACCAGGTACAGAGGCTTTTTTATTTACTGATACAGTGCACGAAAGCGAAGTGACAAAACGTGTGCAATTATTTACAGATTTGGCAAAACAGGGAAGGGCTGATTATATCAGGTGTTGGCTGGGACGCGATGTAGATGTACTTACAGAAAAACCTGCTAAGAACTCCTGCTGCGGTGTTACAGAAAATTATCTTAAAGTGCAGATTAAATGCAAAGATAAGATTCCTTTGCCGGGAACGGTATTGCGCTGTAAATTGACAGAAGCAAAGAATTCTGAAAAGATAGATGCACTAGCCGAACAGTCGTTTTAATCAATCAGGGAGCAAAAGGATGATAAAGAGAAATTTACTTGTGTTGATTCTTGTTTTGTTTATTACCACAGGAGTATTTGCACAGAGAGCCATGGGCGGCGGCATTCTATTTGCAAACGATTTTGGCGGCGGTATAGAAAATACAATAACTCTTAGCTCAATGGGACTATATGATATAATATATCAATCTTTTGAGACACCGGTATCCGGCGGCGGAGCATTTTTCTTCTTTGACACTAAATATTTTGAATTCTCGCTTGCTCTTTATAGCGGCAGCAGCAAATTAATACAAACTGCTTCGTATCTTGGAGAATCATTTTCTGCAGAAATAGGCGAGTTCATATTTTCAAGCTCTAATTTTGGTTTTTTTGGCAAGTATCCATTTGAAATTAGCGAAAAATTTACTGTTTTTCCGGCTATTGGGATTGATGTTATTAATACTCAAACAATCCTGCAGCTCCAATTTCTAAGGATTGATGACGAAGAAGTAACAGTTTCCGGCGATTTAAATACCACATGGTTTAAATTAGGCGGTGGTTTTGATTATTCGTTTTCTAAAAAAGTATTTCTTCGTTTTTCCGCATTTTATGGTATCAGACTTTATCATCAGTTTGATAAGGAATTATGGAAATTATATGATTATGAAGGCGAATATGTAAAAGCACTATATGAAAATACAACCATAAACATTAATTCAAAAACAGATATAAGAATAGGTCATGGTTTTACATTAAAAGTAGCAGTAGGTTCCAGGCTTTAATTATATTACTTGTAATATTCACCCTATCATGATAAAATACTTATAATGAGTAATATAACCAACCAAAGAGAAGGGGGGGGGGGGGGCAACAAACGTCAGCACAGCATAGCCGTGCGGATGGATTAATTCCAAACGTTGTAGCACCAAAAAAAGTAACTAAGATTCACATAAGTAAGGATACCTTTAGGTATCCGTCAGTGCGCACAGCTTATACATTCATAGCGGTCTGCCTATTTGCGTTATCTGCATGCGAACTTTTTTATCCAACTGATCCCGATATGCTTGCTAA
>WQXC01000098.1 GCA_009785045.1 Treponema sp.
AGAAAATTTGTCAAGAAGTTTTTGCGATTCGGTATAACGTTTTAAGGCAGCTTCTCCTTCATCAAGCATATAAAAAGTAAGCCCAAGACCGTACTCCGCATAAGGAGCCGAATCTTCATGATTTAATGCCCTAAGATACGGGATAAGCGCTTCGTCGTATTTGCCCCTTGAGTTTAAATAATTTGCTTCCAGTAAAAGCAGTTTGCCTTCGGTGCAGGAAGATAAAAATAAAAGAGCCGCAATAATCGAAACAAGAGGTAAACGCCGCTGCGTGAATATTCCCGATTTACGCGTAACAAACTTTGAAACGCCGTAAGAAATAATCGCCAGAATAACAAACAATGAACGCCTTTGCTTTGGCACTTTTTTTCCGCTGCCGCTTTCTGTCTCCTGCGCAAGAGATAAAAGGTGCGACGAAAGCGCTGATGATGCGTCCTCGCGGCTTCCATCAATATACATACCGCCTGTTCTCTCAGCGGCAGCCCGCATAATAAACGTTTCCCTGCGGCTGGTTACAAGCTGCGCGTCAGGAGAATCCGCTCTTTCCGGTATCTGCCGGCCTTCGTCGCTCCCAACAGCAACAGTATTTATAATAATATTTTCCCTGGCGCAGCGGTTAACCGCGTTTCTAAAAATGCCGGCATGAGATTCTCCGTCAGAAATTAATACAATAACTTTTCGCGCAGGAGAAGTAATATGAAACGCGGCTGCCGCTGCATCAACAAGAGATTCAAGATTCGTACTTCTGCCAGTCATCGAAGAGCCGTCAATGGAATCAAGAAAAATTAATGCCGCTTCGCTGTCATGAGTTAAAGGAACAGCAAGATAACCTCTTCCGCGGCCGATAGCAGCAGCATAACGCGCGCCGGAAACAGAAGCGATACTTTCCTTTGCAATTAAAAGACCGCGTTCAAGACGTGATTCCGCGCGGGAATCCGCATCGCGAATATCCATGCTTCGGGAAATATCAATAGCAAAAACAATATCTAAACCGCGGCGGAATTCAGAAGGAGCATAACCCATTCCCCACTTTGGACCTATAAGCGCAATAATGGAAAAAACAATAAACAAACCAAAAAAGATATTAGATACAAGTAATTTTCTTTTTAGGGCATGATCAAGTTTCATATCACTGCCCCCAGCAAAATACGTCTTGTAAGTTTTACTCCAACCAGCAATAAAACCGCAGCCAGTAAAAACTGAAAAGAACACGAAACCATACGGTTAATCACGCGCGATCTTTGAATTGTTATTTCCGTATCATCAAGCTGCGAAAATGCAGCGGCAAAAGCGTCTGCGTTCGGAGCGGTGATTAAAGTTCCTCCTCCTGCAGCGGTTAATCGCCTGATACTTTCAAGGTCGTAGCGCGAATCAAAAAGCCCTGTGCGGCGGATATTGGTATATGGATCTATATAATCTATAGGAACCTCGCCTGTTGAGCCGATTGCGATAACCCAAAACGATATCCCCATTTCGCGTAACAAATCTGCCGCTGTTTCCGGATGTATCGCTCCGGCGTTGCTTTCTCCGTCTGTAATAAGAACTGCAACTTTTCGCTTTGCGTTTGATTTATCAAGGTGATATGCGGCTACGGCAATACCCATGCCAAGCGCGGTTCCGTCTCCAAGTTCGCCTATACGAAGCTGTTCCAGCCGCAGTTCCAGCGTTTGCCTGTCGGCTGTCGGAGGAAGCAGCAGCGCAGCGTCATCACCGACTGCAACAAGCCCAATGCTGTCGGTCGGCCGTCTTTGCGAAAAGTCGATAAGCATAGATCTTCCGGCGATAAAGCGGTTTTTTCCATCCATATCTATTGCAGCCATACTTGGACTGACATCAAAAATAAAAATAATATCTGCGCCGCGGTTAAGCCATACAGTTTCTGCAGTTTTTAACGACGGACCTGCGGCTGCAAAGAAAAGCAAAAAAATACCTGCCGCTTCCAGAAATCTTAACAGTTTAACAATACCGCCAACTTGGGAAGTTTTAAACGGAACACCGCCAGGAGCGCCCAGCGGAATGGAAGCGACAAAAGGATTTCTCATACGCGAAAATATAAACGCGGCAAACGGAATTATGATAAATGCAGAGACAGCCAAAAAAGGATTATCAAAAGCCAGGTTCACTTTTCTTTCTCCTCTTTGTCTTTGGTGGTTATGAAAAACCGCAGATCGTCCAATAAATTGATAATATACTGCGCTTCGATATTTATTCCGGAAAATCGTAATTCATCGCACCTTAAAAAATAATTTTCCAGAAACAGCGCATTATTCTCCTGTATCGATAAATGTTCATGCGGCAGTGTTTTAAATTCGCGCGCAGTCATGGCGCGGCAGTTAATACCAGTTAGAATAGAAAGAAAGTTTCTGAATTCATCTGAAAGTTTATCAAGAATTAAACGTTTATCAATGCCTTTTTGCAAAGCCCTGTAAAGGCGTCTTTCTGTATACATTAATGTAATAAACAGTCTGCGTCGTTTCCATTTTATCCATAATTCACCTAACACGGTTTTTCCCTTAAAAGCAAACCATATTAAAAGCAGGATAAATATAACAATCATCGCCATTGAGCCGTAAAGCATTAATGCAGTTCCCGGCATTGCAAGCGCAAGCGCCGAACCGGAAAGAACAGGCGCAGATCTTCTGTCTAATATTGAATTAACCGTGATTGCCAGTCCTGTAAAATATTCTCCGCCGATTTCAATGACAGGTAACGTTAGACTGCCAGCGGCAAAAGCCGTAAATTCAATCATCAATCTGCTGCCGGAAGTCCGCCGTTCAAGAATTATTCTGTGAAAATCAATATAAGGATCCAAAGGAAGCGTATCAAATGTTCCCGCAGTCAGGATAACATCGCTGTTCTGCGAAGATGCCGGCAGCGGCAAAACAAGAGTAGCCTGATCCCCAACATAGATTTGCCTTGGAATTAAAAATGCACCGGTATTCTGCGCATGTAAAACACCTGCAAGTAAAAATAAAACCGGAAACAAAAAGCGGTTTTTCATAATTTTTTCCTGCGTTTGTACTGACCCATGCTCCGGCTGCCGAAAAATCTTATTAGCGAAGAAGGCGCATCAGCTTCTGTAGATAATTCCATAAAAGCCGCTCCGCATTTTCTGCATGTAGATTCCCAGTGCGTTGATTTTTCCTGATGCCAAAGTTCCCAGCTTTCCTTGAACGAATCCAGTCCAGCCGGAGCTTCAATGCGCACACCAGTTTCGGGATCTTCAAGCGTAACCAAACCGGGAAAGGGAAGTTCTTTAGAATCGCAAATACGAAGCGCAATTACATCATGCTTGCGGCAGATGTTTCCCAGTTCATGCTCCCAGTTAACGCTGTAAAAATCAGAAATTAAAATAACAAGCGAACGTTTTTTTAAAAGCCTTTGCGCTCCCGTTAATGCAGATGTTATATCGCTGCCGTACTGCGACCTTCGCTGTTGGATATTGTTCTGATACTGAAGCGCAGAAGTTACAAACGACATGATGTGCTTGCGTCCCTTGCGCGGCGGAAAAACTTTTTCTATATCATTGTCAAATAACAAAGCGCCGAACCGCTGATCAGTATGCTCTGCAGAAAAAGCGATTAACGCCGATGATATTAATCCCTGTTCATAAGGACTTAAACCCTGACGCGCAATGTGCGATCTGTGCATCGATGGAGAAATATCCAGCAAAATTAAAATTGTAAGCTCGCGTTCTTCGCGGTACATTTTAACAAAAGGGTAACCGAACCTTGCGCTTGCATTCCAGTCAATCGATCTTATATCATCGCCGGGTTCGTAATGACGCGCTTCATCAAACTCCATACCCTGTCCTTTAAAGATAGAGCTAAAATTTCCCGCGAGCATTTCTTCGGCAAGACCGCTTGATGTCAGCGGTAAATTAATGATATTTCGCAGTAAATCACTGGTTTCCATGTGATTTCCGTTTTATGGAACTGGAACGTGGTTTAGAATTCTTGCGATAACGGCATCAGCATCCATGCCTTCGGCTTCTGCTTCGTAACTAAGAACAATTCTGTGGCGTAAAACAGGAAGAGCCGCTGTTTTAACATCTTCCGGATTTACAAAATTGCGTCCTTCGAACATTGCAAGAATTCTGCAGCAGCGGTAAAGGGAAATAGAAGCGCGCGGAGACGCACCGAATGACACATAACGGTATACGCCGTCTGCGGCTTTTGAACCTTCGCCTCTGCTTTCGCTTCTGGATCTTGTCGCTGCCGGACGTGTTGCAGTTACAATGGATACAATATATTTGCTAATTTCGTCATCAATGTGAATTGAGTCCGCAATATTTCTTAACATGGAAAGTTTTTCTTTATTTAATACAGGAGAAAGCAACGTGCCTCTGAATGAGTGGCTGTTTTTTATAATTGCAAGTTCTTCGACAGGCTGCGGATAAGTTATAAGAAGTTTCATTAAGAACCTGTCAAGTTCCGCTTCCGGCAGAGAGTAAGTACCTTCGTGTTCAATAGGATTTTCTGTTGCTAAAACAAAAAAAGGGTCAGGCAGGGGATGACTGGTTTCACCTATCGTCACCTGTTTTTCTTCCATTGCTTCAAGCAGAGCAGACTGCACTTTTGCAGGCGCGCGATTAATTTCGTCGGCAAGAATAACATTTGCAAAAATAGGACCTCTGCGCACAGAGAATCTTCCGTTTGCCTGTTCCCAGATCATCGTACCGGTTAAGTCTGCCGGCAAAAGATCCGGAGTAAACTGAATACGTTTAAACTCAAGCCCTGTAATTTCTGCCAGACTTTTTACAGCAAGAGTTTTAGCAAGACCCGGCACGCCTTCCAATAGAATATGTCCGCCTGCTACAAGAGCAGTTAAAAGCCCGTCTATCATTTCTTTCTGACCGACAATTCTTTTTGCCATTTCTTTTCTGCATTCTGCGATAAGAGCTGCACATCGATCTAAATCTTCTTTTTGTACCATAATGTTTTAATACTCATCTCTTGGAATATTCGACCTGTCTACAGGCGAAGTATTTGAATCCGGAGCGAATTCTTTTAAGAATTCATGATCGAATAACGCTGCCAGCTCTGCAGCCTGCGCTCTTGTAAAATAAAAAACTGTTGCCTGACTGGTTCTGTCGTTATCTCTTGCCATTTCATCGATATATTCAGCTTCAAGCTGATGTATTGTAAAATACGGAGCTCTTTCTTTAAAAGTATAACCGAGCTCGACATCCATACCTGCTCTTGCGCGGACAAGGAAAGTCGCCTGCTGCCATATCAGATAACCGCGAGTTTTGCCGTATTTTTGTTTTGATTTTCTGTCATTTCTGTTTAAGTCGCGCGCATTATAATCTTCGTTATATATTTCCAGCGCGTTTATAAAATCTTCCCGGCCCTCACTGCTCCAAAATTGATGAAAATTTATAAAGTCTTTTCTGTATTGAATACAAACAGCATCTTCGTTCGGATAGTAAAGGACAGTTAACCTTTCTTTTTTAAGCCTGCCAAGACCCAGCAGCGTTTCCATTTGCAATTCAACTTCGCCGATCTCAATATTCCTGGATTCCAGTTCCACAGAAAAAATTTCTTCTGCCGCCCGGTACCCGGAAGTAACGCAGCCGCCAAGCGTCATAACCAACGCCGCCGCCAAAGCAATAAATAATACAGATAAATGTTTCATTCTTCTATATTGATGTAATTTTTTAGTATAGTCAATTATCATCCCCCGCTAAAAGGTGTCAGTCACCTATGCTATATATAGCGTCCTCCAAATAATACCGACACTATGGCTGGTGTAGGTGACTGACACCTTTTTTCAATTTTTTTCAAAATATTTTCATTCTCAGTCAAGCAACAGACCATCTGCGCGCCATATATATACATGGAAAATATCAAAACTAGGTCGACACAGTTCGACCCCCTCAACAACTTTTTCTTCTACAAAATTTTCGGGGA
>WQXC01000099.1 GCA_009785045.1 Treponema sp.
AAAAAAAAATGTCGGGGAGGGGGGGCGAGTGAAGGAGGGGGGGGGGGGGGGGGGCATATTAAGAATTTGCTTAAAAATGATGTGTTTTTAGTTAAATTTGCGTTTTTGTTATTCATAAAAGTTATTATTATCAAATATGTTTAGTTATGTCAATAACAGAAACTCAAACAATTTTACTATCCAAAAATATGCAATTTTACCAGAACCTATGGTCTAAAAATATGCAAATTTGCTTGTATTTAGTGTCCAAAAATATGCATTTTTACCAGAACTTATGGTCTAAAAATATGCAAATTTACCCGTATTTACTGTCCAAAAATATGTAATTTTATGAATTTATATATGGGATAAAAACAATACTTGTCATTAACTCCCAAATACGCTAAAATAAGCCAGGAGATAGATATGGCAGAAGATCTGATGGATAAAGTGTTTTCCTTCTTTTCCGGCGATGGTTTGACCGATGAAAAGCAGAATATGCTCAAGGGTATTGCAAGGGAACTAAGTCAGAGTAAATATGCAAAATTTTTCAGGGTTCGCTCAGAAGAAGCAGATCCTTCGCTATTGTCGTTTCTGTTTTCTGTGTATAAAACCATCTATCCTATCAAAACGTTCATGAAAGATGAGAAAAAACTGGCTCAATTGCGGCATTTAACTGTGGAATCCTGCCTTGACTCCAATATCCAGGAAACAATTAAACGGCTGGATACTTCTTATCTTGATGCAAAAGCAAAAACCATGCAGGGCGAGGAACTTATCAAGTTGATTCAGGCTGATGTTGATCTGCTTGTAAGCCAGTTTGACCAGTCCCGCATTATGACTGCCAACCACCGGTACGAATTGGCGTCAGCTTTATATCAATTTGTGGGTTATAATTTCCCCGGTTTCTTTAAAAAGTTTGACCCGCATTTTGCTGATGGCAGTTTTATTGTTGAGCCCAAGTTCTCAGCGGTAAAAACTATCCTGATAATCGACCAAATTGGCGAATTTTTGACTGCAACCCAGGCTTTAAAGCCGGAAGAAGACTGGAATAGCCTGTTAAATATCCTAAAAACTGTGGAAGGGCATGAAATTGTCAATGCTGAACAGTTTAATGCCATGATTAAGACCCTTAGAGAGATACATACATCAAAAATCTTAGAATTAATGGTCCAATATACCCTTAGAAACCCTGTTTGGCAGTTTAAACACTCAGTTTTCCGTGAAACTGTGGGTGATATTTGGCTGGAAACCAAGAAAAACGAAGCATTTGGGTATATTTCCAAGATAAATAATGCAAAAAAGAACAGTCAGATAACTGCTCTTACCAAAGAAATCTTTGAATCTGCAGACCTTACCAGAATGGAAAACTATAATGTTCAGTTAAACGATGCTTACCGCAAGCGGAATCTGGAATATTTTGCATATGCCGAGGGGTTAAACTACTTAAAAGCCTTTATGGACGACTATATCGAAAAGGAAATCAGAGAACTTTGCGATATTCTTATTATCCGCGGTCAGTGGACGAATAATTCAATGTCCAGAGAAATGAGCGAAGCTCTGCATAAGGTTCTGGAAGCGCCTGTAGGTATTGCAGATTTAGACGTGATCTTGTCTGAAGATGGAGCTGATGGTTCGCGTCTTCGCGCTGCAATGGTAAGAGTGGATCGTGACCCGACTCAGGCGCGTATTATTAACAGCATTGTTTCCAAGGTAAACGGCGAAGCAGTCGAGATAATTAACGAAGCTGCTCAGGCAATGATTGTTATCGGAAAGCATTTAAAGGTGCTTATCGAAGATGTTCAGAAGAAACATCCGGAGCTGCTTATTAACTGGAGAGAAGTTAATATGGTATCTAAGGATCCTCTGACTCAGAGAATGATTAATGGTTTTAAGAAAATAAATTATTTTGTGCAGCTTATGCATTTGTGCACCCAGTAACAGCCTTGCGGAAAAATTCCGTGTAATGTAATATAAATTTAAAGGGGTTGATATGGAAATTCAAGTTCAAGAGCTTATCGATAAGATAAAAAAGGACGGAATCAAAGCCGCGACCGAAGATGCCAACAGAATTAAGGCAGAAGCGGATATCGAAGCCAGACGGATTGTTGAATCCGCAAAAAAAGAAGCGGAAGATATCATTTCACGCGGTAAACAGGATGCAGAACGCAGCGAAAAAGCGGGAGTTGCCGCTTTACAGCAGGCTTCCCGTAACCTGGTTTTGGCGTTCAGAGATGAAATCCAGGAATTACTTAAAAAGATTATAAGCAGTAATGTATCTGCCAATTACAACGGTGATGTTCTTAAAGCTGTTTTACCGGATCTTATTAAGTCGTGGGCAGCAAAAAATACAGGCAGCCTGGCTGTTATTCTGCCGGAAGGTGAACTTTCCAAACTTCAGGGTTTCTTTAGCGATAAACTTAAAGCCGAATTAAATAATGGTCTGGAGATTAAACCTAACCGTAAGTTAGATTCTGGTTTTCATATTTCCAATAAAGAAGGATCTGCCTATTATGACTTTTCATCCGAAGCTGTTACAGAGCTGCTTTCTGCCTATTTAAATCCAAAACTGGCAGAGCTCCTTAAAGAATCGGCAAAAGGAATATAACGGGTGGCATATTATTATCTGATGGCACAGCTTCCTTCTCTCATTTATGAACAGAAGCCGCCGATGTCTTCCTGTGAATTCAAAGAGCTTGCTATCTCTCAATTAAATAAAAACGATGCCGCTTTATTAAACTGTCTTTCGCTTGAACCGTCTGCAGAGGCTGCAAATGGCTGCAAATTTATCAGCAATTGGCGTGTCTGGGAATATAACCTGCGTTACAGTCTTGCAAAAGAACGCGCAATGAAACTAAACCGCGATGTATCTGCAGCAGAACCGCAAGTGTATCATATGGATGCAGCGGCAGCCGCATCAAAAGCATCAGATGAATTCTCTCCTCTTGACGGTGAAAATGTTATTGATAAAGCGCGATGGAACGCTATTGATTCAATGGCAGGCATGGATTATTTCCATCGGAATACAGTTTTTGCATATTATTTAAAACTTCTTTTGATTGAAAGGCGCGAAGCATTCAATACAGAAAAAGGATTTGCAGAATATAAATCATTGTACGCTTCCATTTTGGAAAGCGCGCAAAATTCCCTGGGGGAAACTAAATGATCGGAACAAAAGGAACAGTAACAGCTGTTAACGGCAATATGGTAAGCGTCCGTTTTGACGGAATTGTTTCCATGAACGAAGTTGGTTATGTAAAAGTCGATAACACCCGGCTTAAAAGCGAAGTTATTCGTATTCGCGGAGAAATAAGCCAGCTTCAGGTATTCGAGATTACCAAGGGAATTTCCATTGGCGATGAAGTTGAATTTACAGGGGACATGTTGTCGGTCGAGTTAGGCCCTGGTCTCTTGGGTCAGGTCTATGATGGTCTGCAAAACCCGCTGCCTCAGCTTGCTGCGGCTGCAGGTTACTTCCTGGAAAGGGGAGTTTACCTTGATGCCTTGCCGACTGACACAAGCTGGCAGTTCACGCCGGTTGTAAGTCAGGGTGCAAAAGTTGAAAGAGCGGATACTCTTGGCACAGTGCCGGAAGGTTCGTTTACACACCGTATTATGGTGCCTTTTAACTTTTACGGCAGTTATACTGTTAACTGGATTAAACCTGCAGGTACTTATAAAATCCGCGATGTTATCGCTGAACTTGCTGACGAAAAAGGCAACACGGTTCAGGTATCGCTTAGTTTTAAATGGCCGGTAAAAAGGGCAGTAGACTGCTACGAAGAGCGTCTTAAACCTGTTGACCCAATGGTTACCCGCGTTCGTCTTATCGATACTTTTTTCCCTGTTGCGCGCGGCGGTACGTACTGTATTCCCGGTCCTTTCGGCGCAGGAAAAACTGTTCTGCAGCAGATTACTAGCCGCTTTGCAGACGTTGATATCGTTATAGTAGCCGCGTGCGGTGAGCGCGCCGGTGAAGTTGTAGAAACATTAAAAGAGTTCCCGGAACTTACAGACGAAAGAACAGGCCGCTCTCTTATGGAGAGAACGATTATTATTTGTAACACTTCGTCCATGCCGGTCGCCGCGCGCGAAGCTTCGGTTTATACCGCTGTTACGCTCGCCGAGTACTACAGGCAGATGGGATTACATGTTCTGTTGCTTGCAGACTCCACAAGCCGCTGGGCGCAGGCAATGCGCGAAATGTCAGGCCGCTTGGAAGAAATACCCGGCGAAGAAGCGTTCCCTGCATACATGGAATCAACAATTGCCAGCTTCTACGAAAGAGCCGGTATTACACGCCTTCGCGACGGAAGTCTTGGTTCAGTTACAATCGGCGGAACAGTAAGCCCTGCAGGCGGTAACTTTGAAGAACCTGTTACACAGGCAACGCTTAAAGTTGTTGGCGCTTTCCATGGTCTTTCACGCGAACGCTCCGATGCGCGTAAGTTCCCTGCGATTCACCCGCTTGAATCATGGTCAAAGTACAAGGGAATTATTGACAGTGAAAAAGTAGGTTATGCTCACGGATTCCTTCGCCGCAGTTCAGAAGTTGAACAGATGATGAAGGTTGTAGGCGAAGAAGGAACCAGCATTGAAGACTATATCATTTACTTAAAGGGCGACCTTGTTGACGCTGTTTACTTCCAGCAAAACTCATTTGATGCGGTTGATGCTGCAGTTAAACCCGAAAGGCAGATATATGTATTCACAAAATTATTAATCATACTGGCTTCTCAGTTTAGTTTTACAGATAAAAACGAAGCACGTTCGTGGTTTAATAAATTAAGACAGAAATTCCTGGACTTTAACGGTTCACCGTGGAAGAGTGAAAGATTTGATCAGCTTGAAAAAGAAATTGAAAACTCGGTGAAGAGTCAATCAAAGGGCCTTGAAAAGGCTGCCGAAAAAATTATTGTCTAGGCAGAGGTTATTATGAATAAAGTATATAGCAAAATTGAATCAATAACCGGAAGCGTTATTACCGTTAAAGCTGACGGTATCCGTTACGGCGATCTTGCAGAGGTTGATACTGTATTTGGCACATCGCTTGCCGAAGTAAACCGTCTTCAGGGTGATATCGTTTCGTTGCAGGTTTTCACAGGAGGCCGCGGTATTTCCACTGGTGATACTGTCCGCTTTTTGGGACGTCCAATGCAGGTGCCGTTTTCTGAAAACCTTCTTGGCAGGGTTTTTTCCGGTTCCGGAAAAGCGCGCGACAAAGGTCCTGAGCTGCACGAAAATAAAATCCCAATCGGCGGTCCTTCTGTAAATCCGTCACAGCGCATTATTCCGCGCGACATGATCCGCACAGGTATCCCTATGATCGACCTTTTTAATACACTCGTTGTTTCGCAGAAGCTGCCGATCTTCTCGGTTTCAGGCGAGCCGTACAACGAACTTCTTGCGCGTATTGCGATGCAGGCGGAAGTTGATGTTATCGTTCTTGGCGGAATGGGTCTTAAATACGATGATTATCTTAACTTTAAAGACACTCTGGAAAACGGAGGAGCGCTTGCAAGAACTGTAATGTTTGTTCATACAGCAAGTGACCCGACTGTAGAATGTCTTATGATTCCGGATATGTCTTTGGCTGTTGCAGAACAGTTTGCGCTTCAGGGAAAAGATGTTCTTGTTCTTCTTACCGACATGACAAACTTTGCAGACGCAATGAAAGAAATATCGATTATTCAGGAACAGGTTCCGTCCAATCGCGGTTACCCCGGCGACCTTTACAGCCAGTTGGCAAGCCGTTACGAAAAAGCCGTTGACTTTGAAACTGCAGGATCGATTACTGTTCTTGGTGTTACAACAATGCCTGGCGACGACGTTACTCACCCAGTCCCTGATAACACAGGTTATATTACAGAAGGCCAGTATTATTTAAAGAACGGACGCATCGAACCGTTTGGTTCGCT
>WQXC01000100.1 GCA_009785045.1 Treponema sp.
AATATTTGAAGCTTTTTCATTATATCTTTAATATACACTATTTTTCCCAATAACGTTGGATTTTATCCTATTTTTTCCATTTTTAATGTTTTGTCAAGATATTGTTTATTTGATATAATATTCCTGTGAATATTATACTGTTTGAAGAACATGAATTGGGACGTAATATTTCCCGTCGGGATGAGCGGACTATCCATCTTTTAAAGGTTCTCCATAAAAAACCAGGCGATGAATTTGATGCTGGTATTCTGGGCAGCCATAGCTGCCCTTGTGGAATGAAAGGAACCGGCAGAATCGAAAAAATCAACCTGGATGGCTCGATTTTTGTCACCATTAATGCCTCCCAGCCGCCTGCACCCCGCCTTCGGTTAAGAATGGCTGTCTCTTTTGTGCGCCCAATCCAGCTTCGCAGAATATTCCGGGCTCTTTCCAATATTGGAGTATCTGCAATCGATCTTGCGGGAACCGATCTTGGCGAAAAAAGTTACCGCGATACCAAACTGCTGGAAGACGGCGGGGCGCATGCTGCGTTAATCGAAGGCGCTGTCCAGGCGCGTGATACCCAAATACCGGCTTTTTCGGTTTATGATGATTTTGGAAAATGGCTTGGCGCGCGTCCCTGGGAAAAGACAGAGGGTAGCCGTGTACCGCTTTTAATTGCGATGGACAATGTTAGGGCAGAAGGTTCTCTTTTTAACATTTCTCCGTCAAGCCGTCCTGCAGTAATTGCAATTGGTCCCGAAAGAGGCTGGTCGGATTGTGAGCGGGAACAGTTCGAAAAGGCAGGCTTCCTGCGGTTGTCCATGGGAGATCGCGCGCTGCGTACAGAAACAGCCTGTGTGGCGGCTGCAGCGCTTGCAATGGAAAAAATACAGGAGTTTAGAATATGAATCAGGAAAAAGTAAAACAAAAACTGCTAAGTATCGAAGATGCGC
Source organism: Treponema sp. (assembly GCA_009785045.1). GTDB lineage: Bacteria > Spirochaetota > Spirochaetia > Treponematales > Breznakiellaceae > WQXQ01. Next base: position 936 of record WQXC01000100.1, read on the forward strand.
CTCTTGAGTTTTCTCTTGTTTTTTCCGGTAAAAAAAGTAAAAAAGTGAACGGGCTTTATAAACCCGGCTCAAGGGAAATAATTATTCATAACCGGAATTTTCAGCCGGACGATGCAGGGCAAAACCTTTTATTGTATACTGCTATCCATGAATATGCGCATCATTTACATGCCTGCTCGCGCGGAGGCACCCTTTCGCCAAGAGCGCATAACAGTGAATTCTGGGCAATTTTCCATGCGCTGCTTGAAAAAGCAGAAAAGAAAAAAGTATACAGCGATGTATTTGCAGTTTCGCCGGAACTTTTAAAACTTACAGATGTTATACGCAACAAGTACCTTAAAAATAACGGTGAACTTGTAAAAGAAATGGGTAAACATTTAATTAAAGCCCACGATCTTTGCACTGGAATCGGTGTGCGGTTCGAAGACTATGTCGACAGGATGCTTCGTATTCCCAGAACTGCGGCTAACATGGCAATGAAAATGTTTGAGTATGACATTGCTCCGGAAGTCGGCGCTGACAATATGCGTTTTCTTGCGGGAATACGCGACGGCGACGAACGTCAGGCAGCAGAAACTGCTCTTCTTAAAGGCAAGAGCCCTGATACTGTAAAGATTCAAGTGCGCGGGAAAGATAAAGAAGAAGACCCTGTTGTAATGCTGGAAAAAGAGAAACTCAGGCTGGAAAGGACAATTGCCACTTTGAGTAAACGGCTGGAAGAAGTTAAAAAGGAAATAAAAGAAAAGAAATGAGAAAAGTATACATCGATTACAATGCAACAACCCTGCTTAGATCAGAGGTAAAGGCATCCATAATAGAAGATTTGGAAATATTCGGAAATGCATCAAGTATGCATGCATCAGGAAGACTGGCTCATACAAGAGTAGAGCAGGCAAGGGAAGCTGTCGCCGGATTAATTGGTGCAAAAAACGGTAAAATTATTTTTACATCAGGCGGATCAGAGGCAAATAACACAATCTTTCATACCATGCGCGGCTTGATTGAATGTCCCGCTCTTAATAAATTTTCAGAACGTAACGAGTTTTTAACTACTGCCATAGAACACCCATGTGTTATTAACTCTGCTTTAAATTTAAAAAGATCCGGTTTTAAAGTAATTATTCTGCCTGTAGATGAATACGGTAAATTAAAAATGGATGAACTTGAAAAAGCGCTGGGTGATAAAACGCTCTTTGTTTCGGTTATGGCGGCTAACAATGAAATTGGGACAGTACAGGATATTAAAAAAATAACAGCTCTTGTTAAAAATGCCGGAGCATTCATGCATATAGACGCAGTTCAGGCTGTAGGGAAAATACCGCTGAATGCAGATGAACTGGGAGTGGATTATCTTACAGTTTCTGCGCATAAGATTTACGGGCCAAAGGGAGTAGGCGCTTTATATGTAAAAAAAGGTTCTCCTTTGCTTCCGCTGGTTCACGGAGGACACCAGGAAGACGGTCTTAGGGCAGGCACTTATAATAATTTGGGCATTCTTGGTTTTGGCAAAGCTGCGGAGTTATCTGCCGCAGAGATTGAAAAATACGGCAAAGAAATGGCAATACTCCGCGATAAATTGCGCCGGGGATTACTTGAAAAAATTCCAAATATTAAAATAAACGGACACCCAACGGACGTACTTCCAAATACATTGAATGTTTCATTTCCCGGCGCGGAAGGCGAAGCGATTCTTCTTTCGATGGATATGCAGGGAATAGAAGCTTCTACCGGTTCTGCATGCGCATCCGGAAACCTTGAACCTTCGCATGTGCTTATGGCAGTCGGTGCAGGCCCTGAATTTGCGCATGGTTCAATCCGGTTCAGCCTGGGGTGGGGGATTACAGAAAGTGATATTGATTATATAATTGAAGTGCTTCCGCCGGTTATAACACGGTTAAGAGCAATGTCTACAATATAAATTAAGGAATTAATATGTCGGACTGGCTTTATTCAGATATTGTAAAAGATCATTTTACGAATCCCCGAAATGTGCTTTTGGAAGATGAGGTTAGCTTTGCGCCGGATGCAAAAGGGCAGACAGGAAATATCAAATGCGGAGATCAAATGCTGATGCTCCTTAAAATTAAAGACGATATTATTACCGATGTGCGCTGGAAAACATACGGCTGCGCAAGTGCAATTGCTTCTACCAGTATGTTGTCGGAAACAATAAAGGGAATGAAGATAGAAGACGCGTATAAAATCCGCCCGGAAGATCTTGTTGCAAAATTAGGCGGACTTCCAAGTTTTAAAATACATTGCTCTGTTCTGGGCGATAAAGCTCTAAGAGAAGCAATTAATAATTATCTTGATAAAACCGGAAGATCCGGAATTTTTAAAGAAGAAACAGTAATTATATGTAATTGCCTTGGTATTACAGATAAAGATATAGAAACTGCTTTCCAAAACGGAGCGCGAAGCTGGGAACAGCTCCAACAGGCTACAAAAATCGGTACAGTCTGCGGCGGCTGCAAAGAAAAAGCCGTGGAATTGCTCCACGGCTTTGAACACATTTACGGCGAATAATCCGCCGGGATGTTATTGTATCTCTGCCAAGTTCGCCGGGTTTAATATCAATGCAGAACCGTTCTCACGCTGAGTTAAAAGGCGTCCCTGCTGAATTGTTACAGAAGCATCTGTATGTATTTTTACTGCAGACTTGGCTTGTAACTCAAGATTAGTGTTAAAACGGCCAAGGTAACTATCACTGCCGTCTGCCAGTATTGCGTAAAGATCACTTCCGTTTACCCATAGTAAACTGCCAGTTCTTATATCATCATTACCCTGTCTTGCCATTTCCAGACTGTTCTGATTCAGCTCGATTAAGCGTACTGCTCCCTGACCTACATTTTCGCCGGCAATTGCAAGAATCCTGCCGCCGATAAACGTTACTGTTCTTACATGAACAGTATTTAGAGGAGATCGCCTTATTTCATTTCCGTTTGTCGGATTTAAACGGACAAGTCTTCCCATGCTTGGGTTTGTTCTTTCTATAGTAATGCCAAATACACCGCCGGTTTCCTGAGCAATTACATTCTGCTGATCTCTTGCAATATCCTGGCGTCCTTGCTGCGCATCATCGCGGCGCTGCTCGGCAAAATCCTCAAGTCTTTGAGCTTCTTCGCGGCGCTCTTCAAGTTCTTCTTCGCGCCTGTCAAGTTCCTCATCTTTTTTATCAAGATCTTCCTGCGCCTGTCTGGCTTCTTCTTCAGTTATCCTTCCAGCCTGCTGGTCGTCCTGTACTCTTTGTCTTTCCTGTTCTGTCTGTCTTCTTTCTTCGGTTACACGTCTTTCTTCCTGTCTTATTTCCTGACGATCTCTTTGCGCCTGACGTTCGGCTTGATCAGCTTCGCGTTCCTGCAGGTCAACCATCTGCTGCCGCTGAGGAATGCCCTGATCATCTTCTCTGCGCATTTCTTCTACAACTCTCCTGTCGGAAATTGTAGAAGTATCAATGGAACTAAGTCCGCCATGACCAAGAGGGATAACAATTAAAGTTCTTCCCGGCCATTCATCGTAACGGATGGAAAGACCTACCTTGTCTCTTGTAAGGTGTCCCATTACCTGGTTTTTATATCGATTTACAAAGTAATCCCAATTACCGCGGTATACAGCATTGTAAACAGTGATATATTCAGCAAGCAGAGCAGCATCCCTTTCGGAATAACTGTATGCCGCCTGCAGGTAACCCTGAATAATTACGCGCAGGTTACGGATATGATCTACACCTGTATCGACGCCAAGACCTATAATATCTGCATCAATTTTATTTTCTTCCGGACCAGAAACACAATGAATTACAAAATATCGGTTCAATGCGCCGATTTCAAATTTATACGAATATGTTCTTCTCTGTTCGGTTGATAAACCTGCCAAAGTAGGCGCGATACCTCTTTCTCTTTCGGCTATCTGCTGTCCAAGCCCTACGCCGATTTGACGGATTTCTTCCCTTGTGTTTAATCTGGCATGCGGACCTTCATAGTTAATGAATACGACCGGCGGTAGATCCTGTAACTCGTCCCGGTTAACCTGGGCATTTCCTGTCACAGCGACAGCGGCAAAAATGATAATGGCTATTATTACTCTGTATTTTGGCATTTTCATAACATGGCTCCTGATACTAGATTATAGTATATTTTTTATGAATTTGGAATAGTGATAAAAAATTCAAGATTTTTCGTATTTTCTCTTGACATTTTTTTATCCTTGTAATACAATCTGTAATATGAGTGTTTTAGTAGCCGCCAGACCAGGCAAAAGTAGAAATGATGTAATTACCACCGCCAGGCTCCCTATAGAAACAAGGAACAAGCTTGTTGTCCTTTCCAGGGTCAAAAACAAGTCTAAATCCGAGATTATCATTGAAGCGCTGGATAAATACTACGAAAATGTAGAAGAAGAAGGGATAGACTCTTATACCCTGGGTTTACCGTATTTTGGCAAATATGGTTCTGGAATTGGTGATCTTTCGACCACCTATAAACAACGTTTTAGAGAGTATCTACGTGAACGACAGAATTCTTATTGACGCAGGTCCTTTAATTGCTATGTTTGATGCTGATGATAATCAACATCAAAGGATTTTAGATTTTTTCTCTAAATTTAATTACAGTTTTATTTGTACTTTGGCGGTTTTTACTGAAGTTACTCATTTTTTGAGGTTTAGTATTAAAGCCCAACGTAATTTTTTCGAATGGGCAATGTACAAAGGGGTAATTATAAGCGATATTAACCAACATGATATACCACGCCTTCTTGAATTGACTGAAAAGTATTCCGACCTGCCAATGGATTTCGCAGATGCTACTTTAGTTGTAGCAGCCGAAAAAACCGGCATCAGGGAAATTGTCAGCCTGGATAAAGATTTTGATATCTACCGTCTTCCCGGTAAAGAAAAAATA
>WQXC01000101.1 GCA_009785045.1 Treponema sp.
CAATATCCCTATTCCGCAGCCAGCCGGTAAATTGCCTCGGCGTCTTTTTCGTCCAGTTTACGGTAATTACCAATCGGTCCAAAGTGGATAACGCGTTTTGCCATTTCCGGTATGCGCGATAAATCGATGTTTGCGTCTTTTAAGCGTACCGGCATTCCAATTGAACGGAAAAAGTTTTCCATACGGGATATACCTTCAAGCGCGGCTTGTTCCGGATCGTAGTAAGCGCCGTCCACACCGAATACCTTTGCAGCAAAACGCGCAAAGCGCAGTGTGTCTTCCTTGATTGTATAACGCATCCATGCAGGGAAAATAATCGCAAGGCCTGCGCCGTGCGCAAGATCAAAAAGTGCGGATAATTCGTGATCAAGGGCGTGACTTGCCCAGTCACCCAATCTGCCTGTGTCCAATAAACCGTTATGTGCAATTGCACCTGCCCACATAATCTCTGCTCTTGCCGCATAATCTCTTTCTCCGCCGGAGAAAATTTTCCGCGCATTGCGTATTATCGTTCTTAATGCGCCCTCGCAGAGTTCGTCAGTAAGTTCTACATTCTGCTCTTTTGTAAAATAGCGTTCCATAATATGAGCCATCATATCCGTAATTCCGCACGCAGTTTGATACAGCGGCAGGGTATATGTCAGCTCCGGATTCAATATCGAAAACACAGGACGATTCAATGGCGAGTGCATTCCTCTTTTCCATGGACCTTCTTCGTTTGTAATGACACAGCTTGTACTTGATTCGCTTCCTGCTGCAGGAATCGTCAGAATTGTGCCGATAGGCAGGGATTTTTCGATAAATCTTTTTCTTTCAAAATAATCCCATAGATCACCGTCGTTTACAGCGCCTGCAGCAATGGCTTTTGCCGAATCAATTGCAGAACCGCCGCCGACAGCAAGAACAAATTGCAAGTTTTCTTTTTTTGCAATGTTTACGCCTTCCAGAACATGCGAAAACCGCGGATTAGGCAAAACCCCTGTAAATTCAACCCATTCAATACCGGCTTCTTTTAAACTTTTTTTTACTCTGTCGATAAGCCCGGAACGTACGGTGGAGCCTCCGGAATGATGCAGTAATATTTTTTTAACAGACAGGTTTTTTTCCAGAACCCTGGATATTTCACTTCCAACCTGATTTTCTGTATCTTTGCCAAAAATTATTTTAGTTGTATTACAAAACTCAAAATTTCTCATTTTTTTCTCCTGCGATAACACTCTTAATATGCGTTTTCGTCATTTTATATACTATACACTTTATTAATACAATGGTAAACTAAACATATGAACGCCGGATTTGCCACAAGATTTTGCCGCAAATGTCTGTACAGTTCTCTATCTGTCGAGAATATGGTTCGTTTTGCAAAAATGACTCATCCGGAATATGATATTTACGAAAGCAGCGGATATCCAAAAGGTCATCCAATCGGCGGTCAGGATGCAGCCGACAGAATTGTCGCCGATATGGTGCAGTTGGGATTATATCTTGATTTTGTAGAAACACTTATAAAGGTAGAAAACAAGGGATATATGGGCAGAAGGTATGCCCTTAGAGGCCTTGATGATATAATCGGCGATGTGCTTCAGGCAGGGTATAGTTTTGATAATGCTACAGGTCAGTTTTTTGAGGATCAGAGCCAGCAAATTACCCGGAATTGGGGACGGCTGCTGGAAAATGACGAAAGGAAAATGGCTGTTTTGCGGTTAGATATTGTCGGCAACACAGCGATTGTAAAAGATAATCCAAAAACACTGGTAGATAAAACTTACAGCGACTTAAGGGAAGTTGTAGACGGAGCGGTTGTTTCCAGGCTTGGACGGCTCTGGACATGGGAAGGCGACGGCGCGCTCGGCGTTTTTATGTTAGGTGATTATAGCCGCCTTGCCATTTTTGCCGGAATGGAAATCATTAATAAAATGTTTATGTTTAACAAGATTAAAAATCCCCTAAACACAAGTATTAAACTGCGTATAGCTGTTCATTCCGGAAATCTTATTTATTCAGAGAGCGAAACTCAGACTCTTAAAGCTGATACAATTAAAAAAGTTGTAACTTTGGAATCCAAAGCTGCTGTTCCCAATTCTCTTGTAGTAAGTGAAAGTCTTGCAATGTCGCAGGATCAATCTTTGCTTAATATTTTTAGTGAATCAAAAACGGTTTCCGGTTCTGCGGATAAATATCGTATTTATCAAGTCAGCCAGGCAAGGGATTAACGGAGTCGGTATGGTTTATATTTTTTCAAAAAAAAGCGCAGCATTAAAAACTAAGTTTCCAAAAACCGCAATTATTGTTTCGTCTCCGCTTGCCAAACATTCACCTTCTTATTCGGATATTACATACATTGATATCTGTGGTCTTACAGCCGCTGAATTAAAAAAGACAATTACTCAAGCAAAAAAATCCTGCAAGGATTCATCCTGGGGAATAATTGATCCAAAAGGAACCGTAAAGGATCCGGCGTCTTTATTTTTTGAGGGTGCAAGCGATTATCTTGGACCAGGATTGTTAAAAGCCTCAAAAAGCATTGATTCAAAACGTTTTACCGGTGTGCTTCAATGGAAAAGATCGTTGGCGGCTGCAGCAGGTTCGCAGGAAGCCTCAAAGTTAAACGAAGCGGCAGAAGGTTTTATAAAGTCGGGAATTAAACTTCCTGCGGCAAATGCCTTTCCTGGCTGGAAGAAAATACAATCCGGAAAAGCGATGCCTTTTTATCTTTTATACTGTTCACTTCAGGGTAAGACTGCGCTGGAAACCCGTTTACAGGAAAAAGCGCTTACTCAGGTTTATAAGCGGTTTCATTCCATTCTTGTAAGTAATTTTAAGGAAGGAGATGCTCTGCTCTGGATGGAAACAGGAAAAGATTGTCTCTTTCTCCTTCCGCCCAAAAGCCAATGTGTATCTTCGATAATTAATGCATGTATAAGTCTTATTGTTTCCGCTCCGCAGATTGTTCTGGAAACACTAGGTCTTTCCATTCCTGCAAATTTTATTTTTGCTCTTCATTACGGTTCAATAAGTTACAAGCCGCCGGGAAAAACCGGTACTGTAGTGAGCGATGCGGTTAATTCCATTTTTCATCTTGGAGCAAAAAAGGCGCAATACGGACGCCTTACAATAACAGCAGGACTTCCTGATGTTACTATTCCCAAAGTTATGCAGGATTTGTTTGTTCCATGCGGAGAATACGAAGGCCGCAAAATATGGCACACAAAAAAATTCAATTACGCTAAATCATGGTTGTGAGGTTTAAATGAACTGGGGACGGAAAAAAGCTATTGTCTTCACATTTAAGCGGGGCATCCATCCGAATGAGCAAAAGCAATTTACAGAAAATGTTCCCATAAATACTCTTCTTCCGCCTGCAGGATGCGATATTGTTTTTCCGCTTTTAATGCACATGGGCGCTACATGTCAGCCGCTTGTCGAGAGAGGGCAAAAGGTGCTGCTTGGTGAAAAAATCGGCGACAGCGATGCAAAAATCAGCGCGCCTGTACATTCAAGCGTTTCTGGAACAGTTAAAGATATTCGTCCGCATTTAACTATTGCAGGCACAATTGTTAATTCGATTGTAATAGAGAACGATGGTGAATTTGTTGAACATGAATGTATTAAGCCGCGCGAAAATTATGAAGATCTTACAAGAGAAGAAATATTAAAGATTATCCGCGAAGCAGGAATTGTAGGCCTTGGCGGCGCAGGATTCCCCACGCATGTTAAACTTTCTCCGCCGCCGGATAAAAAAATCCACACAGTTATTGTTAATGGCTGCGAATGTGAACCGTATTTGACAACCGACAACAGAATCATGATCGAAGAATCCGCCCGTATTGTAGCAGGTTTAAAAATAATTTTAAAAGTAATACAGACTGCACGCGGAATTATCGCGATAGAAGACAATAAGCCGGAAGCCATTGTACACTTAAAAGAATATTGCGCAAATATTCCGGATATTAAAGTTGCAGTTGTCAGAACCAAGTATCCGCAGGGGTGCGAAAAGCAGCTTGTTGCCGCGATTACAAGAAAGGAAGTGCCTTCCGGAGGAATTCCAATTGATGTTGGATGTCTTGTTCACAATGTTGACACTGTTATAGCCATACACCGATCAATTGTCCGCGGAAGACCTCTTATGCGAAAAGTTGTTACGCTGACAGGCGGCGCAATCAGAAACCCTGGCAATTATAAAATGCGTATCGGTACATTGCTAAGCGACCTTGTCGAAATGTCAGGAGGGTTTAAATCGAATCCTGCAAAAATTGTTGTTGGCGGACCAATGATGGGAACTGCAATTTTTGATACAGATGTTCCAATTGTTAAAACAACTGAAGGCGTTATTTTTATGACCGAGGAAGAATCGTTTATTCCGCCGGAAAGAAACTGTATCCGTTGCGGGCACTGTGTAGAATGCTGCCCGTCAGGATTAATACCTACAGAACTAAACGCAGATATTTTAAAAGAAGACGGCGAAGCATTTGTCAGGCATTCTGGTCTTGACTGTATTGAATGCGGAAGCTGTTCATATATTTGCCCGGCAAAGAGGCGATTGTCTCAGGCAATCAGGACGATTCGAAGAGTAGAGCTTGCAAAGCTCAAGGCAGGCGCGCGGTGAAAATAGTAATTAATCAAATAATGACTGTTTCATCTCCGCCTCATATGTATGGAACAGATACAATCGAAGCCAGGATGCGTGATGTTCTTATCGCGCTGACACCAGCTTTTGGTATGTCGTTGATTCGTTATGGTACCAGCGCGTTTTATGTAACTGCGGTAGCTGTTATTGCCGCTTTGCTTGCAGAATATTTATTCCAAAGGGTTATGAATAAACCTGTTACGACTAACGATTTTAGCGCAGCAATTACAGGAGTTTTACTGGCATTTAATCTTCCGCCCGATGTTCCGTTATGGATTCCGGCTGTAGGAAGTTTCTTTGCAATTATCGTAGTTAAGCAGCTATTCGGCGGACTTGGGTCTAACTTTGTAAACCCTGCTCTTGCCGCCAGAGCTTTTTTACTTGCTTCGTTTCCGGTGCATATGACGCATTGGACACTGCCGGAAAAACCCATTCATGATGCGCTTAGCGGAGCTACTTATCTTGCAATGATAAAACAAGATCCAGCATTTGTTCCGGAAGCAGCGGATTATTTTGCTCTTCTGTTTAACAAGGTTGGCGGATGTCTTGGAGAAACAAGCGCGGTTGCACTCCTGGTTGGAGGAGTGTATCTGCTTGTTAGGAAAATTATTAATTGGCGTATTCCTGTTTTTTATATTGGAAGTTTTGCTCTGTTCGCCTTTATTTTTGGACGAACAGGTCTTTTTTCCGGTCAGCATATTTTATTTGAAATTTTAAACGGCGGATTAATAATGGGTGCTTTCTTTATGGCTACAGACTATGCTACAAGTCCTATTACGCCTAACGGAAAAATAGTAATGGGAATTGGATGCGGATTATTAACAGTCTTTATAAGATTTTTCGGCGGTTATCCGGAAGGCGTAAGTTATGCAATCATAATTATGAATCTTTTTGTTCCGTTAATCGATAAATATGTAAGACCGCAGGTTTTTGGACACCGGAAAGTAAGAAAGGGGGTAAAGGTTTGAGCATGAAATATATTATTAAACCGGCTGCCACACTCTTAATTACCGCTGTGATTACTGTTACGGCTCTTAGTATTGTATACAGTTTTACCAAAGAACCAATCGAAAAGCAAAAACGAAAGACGCAGGAAAC
>WQXC01000102.1 GCA_009785045.1 Treponema sp.
AAGCAAAACGCCAGATATGGCTTAACAGAATGTGGATGGAAAAGTGCAACGCAATATACACCAGAGCCCGCCTTGCAATGAAAGACGATACCCGCACCCTGGACGAAATTGCAAGGTTAATGAACCGCGCCGGAGTCAAGGTTTAGGAAAAGCGGCAGGTTTTACTCGTTTTACTTACCTTAAATATTGCTTAAAAACGCCATATATCGCTTGATTGACTTTTTGGGTCATATCTTCAGAAAGGCGGTTTATTAATTCTTTATTATTTTCGGGAACAATATCTGTTTTAAAAAGCTCATAAACTTTTACTTCAAGACTTTCTGCTATTTTTGATAAAATATCAGGTTTTGGGTATTTTAATCCTCTTTCAATGTTACTTAAAAAAGTGATGGAAATATCTGCTTTTTCGGCTAAATCGGCCTGAGAATATGATTTGCGAAACCTTAAAAATTTGATGTTTTTGCCTAGTGCTGCTTTTATTTCCTGCCCGCTCATTCCTATTATCCTTTTCAGTCTACCTCATTAAACAATACGTTTTATTACAAAAAATAAACTTGACAAGTCAATTAAAATAATGTTATAACTAATGTAGAGCCACATACCAAGGCGGCCTTATAGCATTGGTAACCAACGGGGGAGCTGTTTAATGGCGGCTCCCCTGGATTTTTTTATTCTTTAAATCAGAAATCTTAAGAAAACATGTTTTTTCTCCATAACTAGTTTCTACTGTTAAAATTAGGTCTCCAATATACCCACCTTTATATTTTGGGTTATTTATAAACCTTGATAAATAATTTAAAACACCTCTTTTTGTATGAAGCGGATTATCAATTCTGATATAGACATTATTACCTTGTATTCTCGATTCTCTAAATCTAGCTCCAATTTTATCTAATCTTCCCGTAACAGTTTTGAACTCAAAAAACAAGCCGTTGACAATAGCGTCCGGTCCTGGTTTAAATCCTTTCTCATCCGATCTTTTTATTCTGGGAATGAGAGTAATACTAGCTCCATATTTCTTTAATATTACTGCTGATTTTAATTCTTTAATAAAGTCTATTTCTTCTTGCAGGTTTATTGGCAATCTTGACATTGCAACAATGATTTCGTCTGCATTTTTTGGCATTTCTACATGGTAGAGATTTATTTTTTCAGAATTAATCCATGTTTCGTTTGGAAATTCTTTTATGGCTAAAGCTTTATTAGCTGCCGCATTTTTCGCCAGTTGATCAGCAGGAGTCATATTTGTTGTCACTTATATAGTTTTTGATCCTGCTTACACAGAAACAGCATCCAGTCTTATTGGATGGGTTATAATGTCGTAATTGATATAACTATATACCTTTTTATAAAGAATGTCTATATAAACAGTTACTCGTCGCGTGCTTTTAGACCCTCTACGATGTCCAACTTTTTAATGTGCTTCGATGTTACAAGCGCCATTACAGCAGTTACGCCGATGAGAGAAATGGCCGAAAACAAATAACTCTGCGGATAAATTACAGAAGCAATTACAAAATTACCGCTGGAAAACTCGCCTTTTATGCTTTCTAATAGAATATTGCCAAAAACAAAGCCAAGCGGAATTGCTAAAATAAGCTGCATGATTGTTTCTTTAGTGTGCGCAAGCATAATGCTCTTGTGCGGATAACCCATTACGCCCATGAACATATACTCGTATTCTCTTGCAGAAAGATTGATAAGCCCCACCGAGTACAGTACTGTAAAACCAAGCACGATAGAACAAGCGATCATAAACCAAATGAGGACTGCCATACTCTCCATGATAGAATCGAAACTGGTTCTGTCGTCATCTATTGTTGTAAAGTCGATGTTATTTTCTTTTAGATAAATGCTGAGTTCGGTAAGGTTGTCGCTTCTGCCAAAAATTGTATTGTAAATTGGCGGAAGTTCATTTGTAACCGAATTGATGTAATCAAAACTTGTGTAGAGCATAAGACCCAGGTACTGCGGAACTACTGCCGAGACAACTGCGGTAAAACCTTCTATGTTTAATTTGTCGCCTGTTTTTACGCGCCATTCGTTTGCAAAATATTCTGGTACGATAATTCCGTTTTGCAAAGCTTCGATAGGTAGATTTACTTTGTCGAAGTTTGGCTCTGTGATAGAAATGATGTAGTTACCAAAAGGATTACTGTTCTCTTGTGGCGCTTCGACAGGCTCAGCGACCACATGCCGTGCAGCGACCCCTGGACCCTGAGCCTGTCGAAGGGTCGAAGCAACTTCCACAGGCATCATAAGCGCTTTTTTGTTTTCGGTGATTTGCGAAAGCGCAGGATGATCCATTTGTAGCGGAATTGGATCAAAGCTTACGATTAAATCGTAGTTTGCAAACTCGTTAAAATATTTGTTTTGCGTGTTACCGATTGAATCATAAAAACCTAAAGAAAAAGCGAGTAATGCGCAGGAGCCGCACATACCAAGTACGACCGCAAAAAAACGGCCTTTATTACGCAGTGTATTTTTTAGCGCATAACGTGAATTGAAAGAGAAGCGTTTCCATAGGAAGGTAATACGCTCTATTAAAACTCGTCTGCCTCCTTTAGGAAGTCTTGGGCGCATTGCGTTTGCAGGCAATAACGGTAATATTGGAAGCAAGGATAAAACTCCAGAAATTACGCACAATAAAACAGAAACAAGTACTGCAAACAGCCAAAGATTTGGGTAAATAACAAACCTGAGAGTCGGTACTTCAAACATCGAAGAAAAAATCCCGATGATAGTGTCGGTAATAATTACTGCTGCGGCACAGCCCAAAAGAGCGCCTACAATAGCTGCAACGCAAAACTGCGATAAGTAAATCCCGATGATTTTTTTATCAGAAACGCCAAGCGCTTTCATAGTACCGATTTGTTTTCTGTCTTTTTGAATTGTTCTGGAAAGCATAACATAAATAACAACTGCGATTAATACTGCGAACACCAATGGGAAAATGTATGCAAAGCTTCGAATTTCGTCCAGGTCGTTTTGGTACATGTAATGGTTTCTTTGATCTGCTTGCAGTTCTGTTTTAAAAGCGCCGATTGCTTGCGAAGCTGCCGAAGCAGAAAAGTTGTTGTTGGTTAGAACGACAATCTCGTTAAATATGATTGTATCACTGTTGCCGTTCGCTGGTGTAACAAACACTACAGCAAAACGATCAGGCTGTGCCATCATTGTGCGTTCGTTTTGCACCATGTAAATGTATTCTGGCGAAGCGGCAAGTCCTGTTATAACGAGGGATTTGTCTCCTAGTTTTAAACTGTCGCCTGTCGCCAATTCCAGAGCTTTTGCATTGCGTTTTAATAAGATGCATTCTTTTTCGTTTGTTGGCATCCTGCCTTCGTAGAGGTATGGAACATTAATGTCTGTTAGAGTTATCGCGCGAATAATGCATTCGTTTTCTGATATGCTCTCGCGAAAGTCACGAACAGTTCGCCCTTGCGCCAACAACACCCCGTTTAGCTCTGACAGCACTCGTACGCTTTCTTCGTTAAACGCGCCGTAAAAAGTTATGTCCGCATAAGCATTGTCGACAAAGTATTGTTCCGCAGTTTCTTCGAACCTTAATACAATGGTAAAAAGTGTGATAAAAAAACAAACGCCCACTGTAAGGAGCAGAACAAGTCCCAACAACTGCGGAACATGAGAGCGTATTTTTCTTTGTACAAGCTTAAAAGCAGATTTACTCACCATGTTAACTCCGATGTTGAAACAGGCGAAGCGTTTTCTGTTATGCTTTGAATATCTCCGCTTCGCAGGGAAATAACCACATCTGCAATTTTTGCAATTTCCTGATTATGCGTAATTAAAAGCACAGAAGTTTTTCGCTCTAAATGAATTTGTTTTAACACTTCCAGAACCATAATGCCTGTGTTAAAGTCCAACGCGCCTGTCGGCTCATCGCACAATAGTACCTTTGGATTTTTTGCGATAGCCCTTGCAATCGAAACCCTTTGCTGTTCACCGCCCGAAAGTTCTGCAGGGTAGTGGCTCATGCGGTCGGTCAAACCAACCAAACGCAGCGCATTTTCTGCTTCTGCACGAGTTAAACCCGCAAGCTCTGTAGAAAACTCCACGTTTTCGACTGCAGTTAAATCCGGCAACAGATTATAGCTCTGAAACACAAAGCCAATATTATCGCCGCGAAATTTTGTCATTTGCGCTTTGTTAAAGGCGGTGATTTCTTTATCGTGAAATAAAATTTTCCCTGTTGTAGGAGTATCCATACAGCCAAGCATATTAAGCAGTGTAGATTTGCCCGAACCGCTTGCTCCCAAAATGGCGATAAACTTTCCTTCCGGTATGGATAAGTTGATTTTCTTTAATGCGGTAACTTTTGCACCGCCTTCGCCGTACTCTTTTGCTAAATCAGAAATTGTAAATAAATTCATGTCATTCCTCCGACCAATTATATTGTTTTTTAACCTTTCCATTAAAAATAAAAGTTATTGCTTTTTGCGGACATTTGTTAACACAACGATAAAAAATAGTGCAGTTGTTTTTGTGCGCAATTTTATTGTTTTCGCACACAAGGTTTTTCATTGGGCAAACAGAAACGCAAACCTTGCACAGGCTGCAATCGCTGTTAATCTTGTATAGTTTGTGCGCGTTTCTTTCCATCGCTGGCGCAAGGATACCCTGAAACAATCCCAAAAATTGAGAAAAAATATTAAACCCTCGCCTTTTTATTTTTCCGTATTTTATGTTTTTGCAAACCGACTGCATTTTCCGCTCTGTTTTGACAACGTACTTTTGCAATTTTTTCCCGCTTTCTATAGGAAAAAGAATCAAGTCGGAAACATTATTTGGCATAAAGAAATGTTCTGCGTAGATGATGCTCAATGAACGACGATACTCGCGCGGAAAGACATAAGTTAACGCCTTTGCGCCGTCACCAGAAAAAAGCACTTGTGTACAAAAGATAATCAGTTTTTTACTTTTTAATACTTCTATGTGTCTGGTAACAAACTCTCGCATGATCCTTGGCACTCTGGAACAATAAATAGGGTAGCAAAAGCCGATAGTTTCTTCGCTGTTTATTAAACTTTCAAAGTCGATATCTTCTTCGATAGAGTAGCAAGCGGTAGTTGTGGTATTGCTCTCGGCAGCAGAACAGCAATCTCTATTTATCGATATCTCTCTGCAGAAAGCCTCGGCGACATATTTGGAATTACCAGTTCCCGAGAAATAAAAAATAATCATTTTGTATCTCCAAATATATAAGAAATTAAATTGTCCATTATAAGTTCAAAAGTCTCCGATAAATCATCTTCGATCATAAGTTCGCTTCCCATAACCAAATAAAGCGCGTGTAGGTAATTGTGAACAACGCCAGGTTTAATTTTTTGCGTATCAATCCCAGCTTTAATCATCAGCTTTTCAAACAATTCCTTTTCCATTTCTTTAGCGGAAAGCGCCTCTTTTTCCGGCATCGATTCAAACAGCTCATTTATCTCATTATAATTTTTTGTAAAAAAAACCATTTGCGGCATGTGAAAAAGGTTCATCAAAAAACGGCGAGTATTCGCGCGCAGGTCATCCCCAGCCTGAAGCATCTGCTCCGCCTGCGTAAAAATCTGCTTGTGAATATCGTTGATAAGCTCGTATAAAAAAACTTCCTTGGA
>WQXC01000103.1 GCA_009785045.1 Treponema sp.
AATGTCATTGCAAATGACAGAAGCAAGATTAAAGGCATAAAACCCGAACTTTCTGCCCTTAAAAATACTTTTGTTAAAGCCAACCAGATACGGTACGATTACAGCGCCCAGAAAGAGGAAGAAGAGCAGATGAAACGCCTTGGCGCCGACCCTTCGGCAGCCCCTGTTCTTCCCCCTACGTCATCAAGCTCCGAATAACAATACTCAAAAACTACCCACTTTTTTGCTCTTTTTTGCTATAATTAAATGCCGATAATAGAACAAACGGGTAATAATTTGTCTACTTTTTTGAAACCACTTGTGGCGCTAGTAATTACGATTCTCCTTTTTGCCGGATTTATTTATCTGGTAGATGTGGAAATTCTCGACTTTGTCCAAACCCGTTTTTATAACCCTTCTGTAGTAAGCTCCTTTGAAAAAGAAAACACAGTTGATGCCGAAATAGTTCAAAACCATATTCTGGATCTGCAAAGAAAATTTGAGGCAACGCTGACAGAGCCTGCAATCAGAAGCAGTTTTTTATACAATCAGAGCGCCGACGATATTTACGAACGTTCCAGAATTTACGGAATACTTGTGGAATCAACCAACGGTCTTCAGGCAGTGCAGTTTGTTGACAGTAACGGAATAAGGCTTCATTATTCTACTTCGTCACGCGATATAATGAGCCAGAGTCCTACCTCTACTGCATACCGTAACTACAATGAAGATTCGCTGTCTTTGCCTTTTGACGCAGTCAGTGTTTCTGACAGCAGCGGCGCCAAATATACAATGGATGAGCATGGTGACAGGATTATTTTTTCGTTCCCGTTCAGGGACTCCATGGATGTCTACCGGGGAACTGCGCTTTTTACCGTTTCAATCAGAGCTTTGGCAGAAAAACTTATCGCAGAAGGTCGTTTAAAAGTCAGCGATAATATCTCGGTCATAAGAGACCCTGCCGGTATTCTTTTGGGAAGTCCTGAAATATCAAAAATGATTATTCATCGTAATGTTTCTGAAATTTGGAGAGAAGGAATTCAGGGTTATATAACTCTTGACGCCGAAGATTCGGGAATGGCTTTTTCCCTTATCTCGCTAAAAACAGAACGCGGCATTTTCTTTGGCAGATTGGTTCATAGTTATCTTTTTTCCATTTCTGAGCCGATGAAGCTCGTTTTAAAGATTTCTATATTCCTTACTTTTTTCCTTACATTATTTTTTATTTTAAATTTAAAACCCAATCCCGGAACGCTTGTAAGAAATCGTATTAAACGTTTAAGGGAAAGTCTTTTTGAACAACTGTATGCCGGTAAATCCGGTCAGGACAGGGCAAAGTGGATACTGGAACTTGAACAGCGGCGCGATGAAATCCGCTCTCATCTAAAACGTAATTTAAAATTAAGAAGCCGTCAGGAAATACTGATTAACAATGTTATCGATAAATCGTGGGATGAACTGCTGGCTGTTCTTAAAGTTGGCAGCGGTCAGGATATTGTTATTCAACAGGTTAAAAAAGCTCCTGTTGTGCAGGATAAAGAAGAATTTAGCGAAATCCTGGAAGAAGCAGAAGCGCTTGATGCGGAAGCGGCTGAGATAGAAGAGATTGATGATATCGAAGACGCGGAAGCGTTAGACGCGGAAGCGTCAGAGATAGAAGAAATTGACGAGATAGAGGAATTACCGGAAGAAAATATTATTGATATAGCTCTGAGTGATGCTCTTGAGCACACCCAGCCGGAAACTTTACTCCAGTCTGGAACCAGAGGTCTTCTGCGGCTTGCCAGCAAAATTGCCAATAGGAAAACCGTTGCCGCATATGACGGAAAAAGCGGTCTGTTATGGAAGGCAAGCAAAAAACAACGTGCAAAAGCCGGAATGGGGCTTCTTGCGGCTGCAAGCAGTAAAGTTGAATCAGGAGCAGAATCGAATAAATATGTTTCCGGCAAGCGGGGTCTTTTGGCTCATGCAAGCGAAATTGAAATTAACCGTGATTACCCTGTTACCGATGAAGTTCAGGATTTCATTGTAGAAGTAGACATAGTTTCACCGTTCTCTTCGATGTTCTCGTCGTTAAGTGATGATAGTAAGGAATGAGTTTATTCTCGAATGAGTTTACCTCATAAATGAGTTCATCTCATTAGTGCGCGCGGGTTAACCGTTACTCCGTTTTTAAATACCGTAAAGTGTAAGTGCGACCCTGTACTCTGACCTGTATTGCCGACATCGCCGATACGTTCTCCCTGGGCAACATAAGCGCCTGTTCGGGTTCGAATCACATTCATGTGACCGTAGAGCGTCCGGTATCCGGAATGATGGCTTATAATTACATAGTTTCCAAGGATATTATCAAACCCAACTGCGCTGACCCGTCCTGCCATTGCTGCCCTGACCGGAGTGCCTGTGCTGCCCCTGATATCAATCCCATTATGAAAATGACGGCGGTTTCTGTTAAAGGGGTCTCTTCTCCATCCGTAGAATGATGTAATGGTTCCATTAACCGGCCAGATAAATAAATCGCCGTTAATTTCCTGCAGTCTTGTCCAGTCAAGCCGTGCGCCCGGAATAAAAAGGTCGGTTCCGGTAACTATCTTATCTGAAAAAAGTTCATTTGCTATTTTAATGGCTTCGCTGTCAGCCTTATATCTTTCTGCAATTGTTCCAAGGTTCTCGCCGTTTCTGACTGTATGGAAAATTCCATCCTGATTGGGGATTCTTAGAACCCTTCCAATCTGGAGAAGCCTTGTATTTGTTATTTTGTTTACGGAAATGATTGTGTCCTGATTTAAGCCAAAGCTGATTGCCAGGTTGCTGATATTTTCTCCGCTTCGGACAATATGTGAGTTATATAGAAGAATGCTCTGTTTTGACAGTGATTCGGGCTCAAAAACCGATTCATCGCTGTATATGGTCATGGATGCTGTGGTTAGCATGATCCCTGTTTCGTCGTCTGGTATTAGTTCTTCAGAGAGATAACCGCCGCCAATGCCGTGTTCGCGGGCATGGCTTTCCCGCTGCGGAATATATTGAGCTGGGTTAATTATTGCTGTCAGGCACAGGACGGCTGCCAGCCTGAAAATGTTCCTGCCTGTCTGCTCATTCATATGTAGCGACAACATACCTTAATTTTAGTCTATTTCTCCCTGTCATGCAATATTCCCGGCTGGTACCTAACCGGCGTCATTTTCCAGTATTTTCAGTAAATCCCGTATTTCTGCAGCCTGTTCGTACTCTTCCTCGGCTATAGCCTGTTCAAGCTGCTCCTTTAGGGAGCTATATTTATCATCGACATCTTCTTCCAGGTCATTTATAAAGAATGTAAGGGGAACACCCGTATGTTCAATAATGGGGGTAGCCAGGTAAATTGGGCATTTTCGGCGGGTAGAGATGGCTAAAGCGTCAGAAGGCCTGCTGTCAAGAATAAGAGGTTTTTCCCTGGT
The DNA here is from genome assembly GCA_009785045.1 of Treponema sp. Lineage (GTDB taxonomy): Bacteria > Spirochaetota > Spirochaetia > Treponematales > Breznakiellaceae > WQXQ01. The sequence continues at coordinate 3,420 of WQXC01000103.1, forward strand.
GTATTCACCGCCGGTAATTACCAGCCGGGCATGGAAAACATCATCTTTTAGCTCGTAGATTTCTATTTTTTTTATTGCCAGATTTACGTTTGTTAGCATGTTAAGGAATAAGTCGTGTGTGTGCGGCCGCGACGAGCGCATTCCTTCTTTTCCTATCAAGATTGACTGCATTTCCAATGTGCCAATAAAAATCGGCACTGCGACTTCCATGTCTTTTGGCTTTAATAATATGGCATTCCCATGGCTTGTTTTGAGGATTGACCATATTTCGCTTACATGCATTCCCTTCACAAGGTTTTCCTAACTAATTAATTTAATAAAACCGTTTAACAAAGCGCGGCTGTTTTCGTTTACAGAGCAGCCGGTATAATCACTGGAGCCAAAGATATCTCTTGTCTCTGTCAGGTAAGACAGACCTTTTTCTTTTGCTTCTTCAAAAACTCCGGATGCAGTCAGCATATCGATAAGCTCATCTACTTCCGGGGCATTGGTGCCTTCTGTTTTTGCTACATGGAAGCAATAAAAAACTTTATCCCGTTTTTCCGGATATTTCTGCATGTATAAAAGAATAGGTAATCCTTTTTTTCCTTCTACTACATCATCGCCGCGTTTTTTTCCCGGAATACCTGTTGTTAAATTATAAACATCATCAAGTATCTGAAAGCCAATTCCCATTTTTCCGGCAGCTTCACCGAATAAACGCGCTGTTTCCTGCGGGGCATTTGCGCAAAGAGCGCCCAGTTCTGCCGCAAAATCTGCAAGACTGCCAGTCTTCATTGCGCACATAAGATAGTATTCTTCGATCCCCGGTACAAATGATATATTTCTGTGCCAGTTTATATCCATTGCCTGCCCAAGATGAAGTTTTCTCATGCAGTCTGTCCAGAGCCTGTAAATTTGTTCTCTGTTTTTTATTATGTTTGCCGGCAGAGTTGGGGACTCTATACAGCTTGCTGATAGAAAATAAAGGAAGGAAGCTGAGTTAATTGCTGTATCGATGCCGTAAGTTTTATGAATTGCCGGTTTTCCGCGCCGTTCGTCGGAATCATCTTCGATATCATCGTGTATTAAGCTTGCGTTATGAGAAAATTCTACGACAGGCGAAAGCGGGATTGCAGAATCGCCGCCGCCAAGAGTTTCGCAGACGAGCGTCATTAATAAAGGCCGCCAGCGTTTGCCGCCCCGCGAAAGCATGTCGGAGAGAGGCTCTGTCAGAGCCTGCGCGGTTTCTGCGCTTGTTTTTTGACCGATGCCGGGAAATATTTTTTCTGCCCAGCTTAAACCAGTTAAGGCTGTGTCAGTCGCGGTAACGTCAGGCTGGTTTGAAGAAGGCCATTCCGGCAGCCAGCGTTTAAGTTCCGTTTCGATTTTAACTAATCGTTGTGTATACTCTTGATCCATAAGCCATTATAATCTAATAAATGGCAGATTACAAGAAACCTGACTACTGGCAGCAGAAAGCGCGCAAGGAAGGATATCCTGCCCGCTCGGTTTATAAACTTAAAGAAATAGACGAAAAGTTCGCTCTTTTTAAACCAACGGCTCAAAAAACCGCATCTGCGGTTTTCCGCGTATTGGACATTGGCGCCGCTCCCGGAAGCTGGAGCCTTTATGTATTGCGTAAATTTGCCGGAAAAAGCTTCCTTGCCGCAGCCGATCTTTCGCCTTTATCCCGCGAGTTCGATAACGGGCTGTTTAATGGCGATAATTTTTTCTTTATTCAGGGCGATGTCACTGCTGTAGAAGTCCGCGATGTGCTTTTATCCAAAGGTCCCTATAATGTCATAATAAGCGATGTTGCTCCAAATACAACAGGTAACCACATGGTAGACTCCGCCCGTTCGCTCGAACTCGCGGAAACAGTCATAACCTATGCCGAAAGCGCACTTGCTCCCGGCGGCAGTCTTGCGGTTAAAGTTTTTCAGGGCAGCGGCATAGACGCTGTCTTAAAACGCATGAAAACGCTTTTTACAACAGCCAAAAGTTTCAAACCGGAAGCCTGCCGCGGCGAATCGGTGGAAACATACTTTGTGGGAATAAGTAA
>WQXC01000104.1 GCA_009785045.1 Treponema sp.
ACCTGTAATCTGCCAATGTCGCACTTAGAGCCGTCAGAGATAAATATTTCGTCTGTTCCAAACTTGCCTTTGTAAAAAACCTTGGAAATTTTTTCGCGTAACTGCGGCAAACCTTCATCCTGATAACCGGAGTAACCTTCTACTGTACCCAATTTGCGCGCGCCTTCTACAAGACCTGCGTTTGTATGCGGTAAAATCGGTTCTGTGGTGTTACCGATACCCAGACTGATTATTTTTGCATCAGGGTTGGCAGCGGCAAATTCGCGCCTGCGCTTTGCGATCTCCGGGAAAAGATATCCTGCTTTAAGATTAGCGATATTTGGGTTACGAGTTACCATATTAATCTCCTAATTAAATTCCTTTACACCATTAATATCCAACGTGGCGAAATAATCCTCTACTGTCTCTGCCCTGCGTATCTCTACCACACTTCCGTCTGCGCGCAGCAGCAATTCTCCGCAGCGAAGTTTACCGTTGTAGTTATAACCCATCGCTCTTCCGTGCGCGCCTGTGTCGTGAATAACAACAAAGTCACCATTACCGGCAGCGGCATCTGCAGCAGTTTCTATTTTTGGCAATTGCCTTTGAATAGCAAATTTATCGTTGTTTTCGCACAGGCTGCCGACTACATCATAAGTTTCAGTTAACGGCGCGCTTTCCTTGCCAGGTATCGTTATGTGATGATACGCGCCATACAAACCAGGGCGCATTAAATCGGCGGCGCACGCATCAAGCGCGATGTAGTTACGGTAGATCTCTTTTTTGTGAACCGCGCGCGTTACAAGCCAGCCGTAAGGACCGGTTACCACCCTGCCCCACTCGGTGCGAATTTCTATTGGCGCAAGTCCAGCAGTAACTATTACTTCGTCGTACGCTTTTTTAATACCAGCAGTTAACGCTTTATAATCCACAGCAACCTGATCCAGCTTATATGGAATACCCATGCCGCCGCCAAGATTGATAAACTCCAGGCGTACACCAGTCTTGCTGTGAATCTCAACTGCAAGTTCAAAAAGCATACGCGCTGTTTCTACATGGTACGGAATAGAAAGCTCGTTACTCGCTACCATTGTATGCAGGGCAAAACGTTTTACTCCCTTTTCTTTTAAAAGTGCGTACCCCTTAATAAGATGTTCGCGCGTAAAACCGTACTTTGCCTCTTCCGGCTTGCCGATTATAGCATTACCTTCTTTTAAAGGACCAGGGTTATAACGAAAAGAAATTAACTCGGGCAATCCAAGATTTTTTTCAAGAAAATCGATGTGAGTAATATCATCAAGATTAATAACCGCGCCCATTTTTTTTGCAGCAGCGTATTCTTTTGCCGGCGTCTCGTTGGAAGTAAGCATGATGTCTTCGCCTTTAATTCCCGCAGCTTCGGCAAGCAGAAGTTCCGGCAAACTGGAACAGTCTGCGCCAAAACCTTCGCTTGCAAGAACTTTGAGAATGTACGGGTTAGGCAAAGCTTTTACCGCAAAATGATTTTTGTAAGAACGAAAACATGAGAACGCTGCCTTAATCAGACGAACGTTCTCGATAATTGCCTTCTCGTCGTAAATATAAAACGGTGTGGGAAACTGTTCTGCAATTTCTTCCAGCGCTTCTTTATCTAGCGGAAAATACTTTTCATTCATCTACAAATAGCCTTTATGCTTTAATAACTCTGCGTTTAAGATTCCGCCGCCGGCTGCTCCGCGCACAGTGTTATGCGAAAGCGCAACAAAGCGGATATCAAAAATATTACACGGACGCAGGCGCCCAATTGTAACTGCCATAGCCTTATCAGTGTCGCGATCCTTGCGCGGCTGAGGACGGTTATCCTCTTCGCGGTAAATGATCGGCTGCTTAGGCGCAAACGGCAAGCCCGCTTCCTGAGGCAATCCTTTGTATGCAGCCCAGATTTTTTTTATCTCGTCCATGGAAGACGGCTTTTTTCCGGCGAACTCAAGCGACACACATGCAGTATGCCCGTCTATTACCGGCACCCTGTTACAGTGCGCAGAAATCAGCGGGAACTCTGCGTTTTTAAAAATGCCGCCGTCAATGCAACCAAAAATCTTTAACGGTTCTTTTTCGGACTTTTCCTCTTCGCCTCCAATGTATGGAACAATATTATCGATCATATCCAAACTTGGCACACCGGGATAACCTGCTCCAGAGACCGCCTGCATCGTGTTAACAAACATTCGCTTTGCTTCGTAACCTGCCTGCGCGAGTGCGTGAATCGGTTTCATATAACTTTGTATCGAACAGTTAGGTTTTACGGCAATAAAACCGCGATCCCACCCGCGCGCTTTTTTCTGCAGCGGAATAATATCGGTATGATCAGCATTAATCTCGGCGATTAAAACCGGCACATCTTCTGTCCAACGGTGCGCCGATGCGTTTGAGATTACAGGAATTCCTGCCGCGGCGTATTGTTCTTCCAGCGCTTTGGTTTCGTCTTTACTCATTTCCAGCGCGGAAAATACGAATGAACATTCGCCTTTTTTGAACGCTGCAACTGCGCGGCTTACATCGTTGGCATCTTCTACCATTAAATCGCCTACATGAGGAGCGTAAGTTTTAGTTAATTGCCATCTGCCCTTAACCGCTTCTGCGTATTTTTTTCCTGCGCTGCGCGGAGAGGCTGCCGCATAGCGTACCTCAAACCAGGGGTGATCATTGAGAAGGGTGATGTATTGCTGCCCAACCATGCCTGTAGCGCCCAGTATTCCAACCGGGATTTTGCTCTGTGCCATAAAATGCTCCTTGTGGAGTTATGGTACTACTTTGATTTTAAGTTGTAAACCCCATCCCAGCTTTCTGAAGGCATAGATACAGAGAATTGTTTAAGCCGATCAAGATACAATGTTGATGGAACATCGTCTGGTTTAATTTTTAAGGTTTCATTAAAACCTTCCATCGCCTGTTTCCATTCGCGTTTTTCAAAACATTCCAGCGCCTGATGAAAAACGGTTACAAGGTTTTTATCCTGCTCAGTTGCATGATCAGCAATGTCGATAAGTTCGCAAAGACGCACCGGCTCGTTTATACCAACAACGCGTACACGATCAAGCTTGCGGTACAATACGGCATCGCCTGTTTGTTTTACAGTTTCTTCCGATGCAAGCATCCATGTTCCGTACTGACTATTTACACTTTCAAGACGCGCTGCAAGGTTAACGGCATTACCCATAATAGTATAGTTCATCTTATTTTCTGTACCCATGTTACCTGCAACCATGCTGCCGGTATTTATGCCGATACGGGTTAGAAGCGGTATAGGAGAAAGATTTTCTTCCATTACAACTTTATTCAGTTCCAGTTCTACCTTTTTCATTTTGATGGCGGAAACACAGGCGCGAAGCGCATGATCCTCCAGAGGGATAGGCGCGCCAAAGAAAGCAACGATTGCATCTCCTATGTACTTATCGATAGTACCCTTTTGATCAAGAACAACATCGCTCATTGCGCTTAAGTATTTATTTAAAAGACTAACCAGTTTTGCAGGATCGCCGAGTTTTTCAGAAATGGTGGAAAAGCCTTTAATGTCGGTAAAAACCGCTGTCATGTAATATTTTGTGCCGCCCAACTGAAGACGTGAAGGATCTGCAATTATTTCTTTTACAACATCACTGCTTACATAAGTTGAGAATGCTGTACGTATAAAAGCTTTCTCTTTTTCCGAACCGGCATAAGAAATAACTTCCCTAACGATAATGGCAGAAATCATTGCAAAAACTGTTCCAAGCGGTCCCAGAAAGATACCGGTAAAACGGAAAAGCAGAATAGTCCCGATAAAAAATAAAAGCGCAGCGCCGAATCCGCAGGATGCGCGGATAACCGGAGTAAGACTGCCGCTTAAATGGAAAAAGATCGGTATTACAATAAACATAAATAAAATACACCACCAGAACCTTAACGGAATAATAAATGATTCAGAAAGAATCGTATCTAATACAACACCGTGGGTACCTACGTTTATATATTTTCCGTAAAACGGATTTGCGCCGTAGTCTGTAGTGCCGGTATCAACACGTCCTATAATTACAAATTTGTCGCGTAACGCTAAATCTTTAGATTCAGATAATTCTATATGACGGTTCAGGTTTATTTCCAGATATTCAAGCAGCAATGTAATGTAACCAGCCTCGTCTTCTATCATATCTGCCATACCAGGATTTTCTTCGCATAACCAATCACTTATTTCCATTATTTTTGTTACAGGATCATCTTCCAGAATACCGGATAAAAGCCCGTAAGCGTAATTACGATATTTAAGAAAATTATCAAAATAATCATTATCGGTATTTTCCATTGCCAGATTTCTGTATTCATACGATGCATCAAACAACTGGATCATATCAAAGAGATCTTCCTTAATATGGCTTAGTGAACTATCAAACTGGGTAAAGTAATCCAGTTCGGCGCCGGAAAGCGCGTGGGTATACCTAACAATCTGTGATTCTATTTCGTCCAGTAAACTAAAATCTGCAAAAGAAATATGCGTGTAACTATCACTATAATCTTCTTTAGGCCAGTCAAGCATCATTCTGCCTTTGTAATCAAGCGGTATAACAATATCTTTTACTCTTCCGTCAGGTAATTGCGCTTGTTTAATTGTCAGCCTGCGTTTTTCCAGAACGATTTCCGGATTGCCAAGATAATCGATAAGCGGCGCGAAAGACAACTGCAGGTACCAGTGATCATGCATATTCTGCGTAAGGAAAATACGTCTTCTTACTCCGTCGTCATCAATTTCTACGTTGGTATATCCGGCTCCTTTTGCAGCATTGGAAAATATTGGAAGCGCCGGAAGTATATCAACATCGCCAGCGCCGCGGGAAGCGTTAGGTGAAGCATTTACAGGATACGAAAAACGTTCTTCTGCAATGAGCCGGCGTTCGGCTTCTTCGCCTTCCAGCGGATAAGCCCACAAATTAAGTGTTGACCAGCTTCGTCCGTTAAGAGCAAGCGCCTGAGCAAGATATAAATCGTTATCGCGGGCAACGCCTTGCGCTTTTCCGTAAAGATCAATTTTCTGTCTTGCAATTATACTGGAAAGCCGTTCGGCATAAGTTGAAACATCATTTCGTCCTATACGGCCTGTTCCGATTGCAGAAAATATATCCTGCGCGGAAACATCAATTTCCAAAAACGCGCGATCAAAATCGTAACCTAGCCCTTGTTCCAGATAGAGGCTGTCTACTCCCTGGGGACCGCGGTTGATATACTCGATATCAAAGATAACTGCTCTTGCGCCGTATTCTTTCAAACGCAAAAGACCATCGGCTGTAATGGAGCGCGGCCACGGAAAAAAACCGTAATAAGCGATAGCCTGATCGTCAACATCAAGAAAAGCAACGCTGTCTATGCGCTCGCGGTTCGCTCTGAACCGGAGAAAGAAATCGTAGAGCCGGTCTTCCAGCGCAGTCATCGCGCCGACAAGATACAACAG
>WQXC01000105.1 GCA_009785045.1 Treponema sp.
AAAGATGGGCAAAACCAGAATTATCGCAGAGACAGGAGCCGGGCAACACGGAGTTGCTTCCGCAACTGCTGCTGCTCTTCTTGGGTTGGAGTGCGAAATTTTTATGGGCAAGGAAGACACCGAGCGCCAGGCATTGAACGTCTACCGCATGGAGCTCCTTGGCGCAAAGGTTCATCCTGTTTTATCGGGAACCCAAACCTTAAAAGACGCGGTAAACGAAACAATGCGCGAATGGGTAAGCCGTGTTCACGACACGCATTATGTACTTGGCTCGGTAATGGGACCGCACCCCTTTCCAATGATTGTGCGCGATTTTCAGGCAGTAATAAGCAGGGAAGCAAGAGAGCAAATACTTGCCGCGGAGGGTAAACTTCCCGCAGCCGTTATTGCATGCGTCGGCGGAGGCAGTAATGCCATCGGAATGTTTTATAATTTTATAAATGATACTGATGTACGGCTCATCGGCTGCGAAGCTGCGGGTTTGGGTTTAAACACAGACAAACATGCCGCTTCCATCGCAAAGGGAAAGGTAGGTATATTCCACGGGATGAAGTCTTATTTTTGTCAGAACGAAGAAGGTCAAATTGCGCCTGTACATTCGATATCTGCAGGACTGGATTATCCTGGTATCGGACCGGAACATGCATGGTTATGCGACAGTAAGCGCGCAGAGTATGTCCCTGTTACAGACGAAGAAGCCGTCTGCGCTTTTGAGTATTTATCCAGAACAGAAGGAATTATCTGCGCGATTGAAAGCGCGCACGCCATTGCCCATGCGCAAAAAATAGCAAAAGATTTTTCCAGCGATGAAAGTATTATTGTCTGCCTTTCCGGCCGCGGTGACAAAGACGTTTCATCCATTGCCCGTTATCGCGGAAGGAAAATAAATGAGTAGAATTAATAGCGCTTTTAAAAACGGCAAGGCATTTATCGCTTTTTTAACGGGCGGAGACCCAAATATAGAAAAAACAAAAGAGTTTGTTCTGGAGATGATTAAAGCCGGCGCAGACCTGATAGAAATAGGCATTCCTTTTTCCGACCCAATCGCAGAAGGCCCTGTAATACAGGAAGCGAACAACCGCGCATTAAAAGCAGGCGCTACGGTGGAAAAGCTGTTCTCTCTTGTCGCAGATTTGCGAAAAGAAGCAGCTTGCGCAAATGTGCCTCTTGTTTTTCTTACTTATTTAAACCCTGTTTTTTACTATGGATACGATGCGTTTTTTAAACGCTGCGCCGATACAGGGCTCGACGGTATCATCATTCCCGACCTGCCGTTCGAAGAACAGCCGCCTGTCAGAGAAGCGGCAAGCAAATACGATATAGACCTTATCTCTTTAATCGCGCCTACTTCCGAAGCGCGTATAAAAGAAATTGCAAAAACTGCAACAGGTTTTATTTACCTAGTCTCATCAATGGGAGTAACAGGTATTCGCAGCGAAATTACCACAGACCTCTTTTCAATAACAGAAGCGATAAAATCTGTAACGGACACACCTGTCGCCATTGGCTTTGGCATTCACACAACAGAACAAGCTGCAAAGATGTCAAAAATCGCAGACGGTGTTATCGTTGGCAGTGCAATTGTAAAAACAATCGCGCAATATGGTGAAAATGCCGCACCCCATATTTATAAATATGTAAAAGAAATGAAAGATGCTATCCGCTAGGCAGTTTATTTTTTTGGGCTTCGTTTAAGATACTTACGCAGCATTCTGAAAAATTCTTCTACATCAAGCGGTTTTCCAATATGGTTATTCATCCCGGCTTCCATGCACTTCTCGACATCTTCACGGAAAACATTGGCGGTCATGGCTATGATCGGTATTTTTTTACGCACATTGCCGGATTTTTCTATCAAATCTTTTTCGACCACCCTTATTCTGCGCGTTGCTTCTAAGCCGTCCATTTCCGGCATTTGCAAATCCATCAGTATAAGGTCGTAATCATCCGGCGACTCTGAGAATTTTGCAAGCGCTTCTTTGCCGTTTTCGGCGCAGTCAACTTCCAGATAAGTCGGCTCAATTAACGCTTCTACAATCTCGCGGTTAATTTCTACGTCTTCTGCCAAAAGTATTTTATAACCTCTAAAATTATCTTCGGCATCAGCGGTTTTTTCTTCTGTAAGGTGATGTGAACCAATTGCTTCTGTAATAACATCTGCGATTGCAGACGGGAACAGCGGCTTGGATAGGAATTTATCAACGCCGGCTTTTCTTGCCATGTCTGCAATACCGCTCCACTCTGCTGCAGAAATCATAATTACAATTGTGTGCTCAGGCGATTTGGATTTTGCTTTAAGTTCTTTCGCAAGCATAATGCCGTCCATATCCGGCATTTTCCAATCAACAAAATAGATGTCGTACATGCCATTAACGCCGATATGCGCAAGCGCTTCCTGTCCGCTTAAAGCAACATCACAGTCTGTGCCAAAACCTTGCAGAATTTCTTTAAAGTAATCCAGTATCTCCTGATCATCATCCACTGCCATTATCGAGACATTATCCCAGTTAATGCCAATTTCCGATAATCCCGGCGATTTCCTTTGTCCGCGTTTTGCTTTAAATGTAAAAGAGAATGATGAACCTTTGCCCATCTTTGATTTTAAATCAATCTTTCCGCCCATAAGTTCGATGATATTTTTTGAAATAACAAGACCAAGCCCTGTACCGCCGAACTTGCGCGATGTTTTTGAATCGGCTTGCTGGAAAGACTGGAAAAGCTGCTCCTGCTGTTCGTCGCTTATTCCTATTCCGGTATCCGTAACTGTAACCTGGATTATATATGAATCATCTTCCTTGCCCAAAAACCGCGTATCAAGTTTTATGGAACCTTCTTCCGGTGTAAATTTAACCGCATTCCCCAGAAGATTTGTTATTACCTGCGCCAGGCGCTGATCATCGCCAAGAAGCTGCCTTGGTATCGATTTATCAATATGTACAGATAGCTTTTGCATTTTCTCATCGGCGCGGAACGCAATGATGTTAACAACACGCTGAAGCATTTTTTCAAAGTCAAACTCTTCGCTGGATAATTCAAATTTATTCGCTTCTATTTTTGACATATCAAGAATGTCATTAATTACACCCAACAGGTGCTGAGAGGCATTTTCTATTTTTTCAAGGCAGTAATCTTTACGTGAAATATCATCGGCAGATTTACCAATAACAGTCATGCCGATAATAGCATTCATCGGCGTGCGTATTTCGTGCGACATATTCGACAGGAAGTTACTTTTTGCCATCGAAGCGGCTTCGGCTTCTGCCCGTAATTTTTCTGTATTAAGTAAAATACTTTTTTCTTCGGTTATATCTTTAAGAGCTCCTGCAGTACGAATGGCATTGCCTTCGTTATCGCGAATAGTTTCGCCGGAAGCGCGGATATAAATATATTCGCCGTCTTTTCTTCGCAGCCGGAACTCCAGGTAATAAGGAGTATTTCCGGTTTTATCAAGCAAGTGGTTTGTTAAAGCTTCAACTGCTCTGTCCCTGTCTTCGGGATGCAATCCCTCACCCCAGGTTCTGATTTTATTGGGGTAATCTTCTTCGTTTGTGTATCCAAGCATTTTTCTAATGTCATCAGAAAAAACAACAGTATTATCAGGATTAACAGGATCGGCACTATTAATTTCCATATCCCATAAACCGATTTTTGTAGACTTAATAACCAAATTTAATTTTGCAAGCTGAAGTTCGTTAATATCTTTTGCCTGAGTAAGTTCTGTTTCATGTTTTTTTAAATTAGTCAGATCATACAAAAAACCTAACCCCAGAAAATCTTTTTCATCTTTAACACGCGTAAGAGTAAGGTCGATAGGAATTGGCGTTCCGTCCGACTTCTGATGATATCGCTCTGTTTTAACCGTCTCTCCGCTCATTGCAAGCGTCATGATATCCAGAGCATCATGATTTGCAATTCTTCCGTCTTTTAAATACATAGGAGCAAAATCTTTAAAATAATTATCAATAATTTGCTGTTTGGGAGCATTGAACATTCTTGTAAGTTCTTCATTACAATCAAATACTTTTGGAGGATCCCCAGAAATTAAAGCCATACCGATAGGCATTGAATTTATTATTGCCCGGTTCAGCTTGTGCGCCGAAACTATATCCCTCTCCATTTCTGAACGTAAAACTGCATTCGCGCACAAGAAAGCGGCAGACTTCATCATTTCCACACAGCAGTTGTCAAAAACCCGCTCATTGCGATGATCGCTATAAAGAAGAAATCCCCAAAAAATACTTTTAATAAAAATTGGCGTAACAAATACTGACTTTGCACCGAAAGCTTCCATCATCTTGCCTTCATTACCGGTAATTTTGCTTACAGGACTGTTAACCGATTCATCATTTTTAAATATTTTTTCCCATTCAGGCGCTACCTGAGAATAAGAGACACTCCTGAGTTCAGATGTCGGCTCTGTAGTACCTCCGGCTGCTCTGTCCCAGCGGTAAATTTGAGATGCAAAAAGCCCTTCAGGCGTTGAATAATTTCGCCATAAATTTAATCTGTCTAAATCTGCGGCATTTGCAATTAAACCCATGCCGATTGACATCATATTTTCAAATATATCTGTGCTGCTTGATAAAAAAACAGCCGCTGTCTTATTAAGCGCTTCTGCTGTTTTTTTGCTTTGTTCTAAAGCTCTTACTGCTTCATCAATACTTTTAAAGTTTTCCATTATAATCTCAATTATAGGTAGATTATCACATTTTAATAAAAAAATCTATGTATCGATAAAACCCTATTTCCGTCTTAAAGTATCCCATTGCGTAGCCAGCATTCCTGCAAGCATTAAACCAAAACCAAGCAATGTCCAGGCTCCGGCTTTTTCTGCAAGCAAAAGCGCTCCGCCAAGAGCGGCAAAACAGCCTTCAAAACAAAGAATAATCGTTGCATGGGCAGGAGGCGCGTCACGCTGCGCAACAACCTGCAGCGTATATGCAATTCCCACAGAGGCAAGCCCGCCGTACAGAATTGGAATTAACGCATCGATTGATAATAAGACTGTCCCATCCCCAAGCGCAGAAACAAGCGCCGGAAATGGCTTCCACGCAAACATACCTGCGCTTAAAAGCGAAGGATCTATCCGCTCTACTATTGGACTTACAAACGGCTCTGCCAAAAAAGCGCCTATCATAGAGAATATACCGCAAACAGCAAATTGCCCGGCAGAAAGCTCCAGCGGATCGATGGGTACGGCGACGTCTGTTCTTGTTGATGTATCCGTTTTCGCGGCGGTGTTCATCAATCTGTCAATTAAAAGAACATGCGTCGTCCAGAAAAATGCGCTAATAACGATAAGAATGTCGCCGGGATTAATCGAGCCGGAGTTACCAGTTACACTGATAAAATAAAGACCGGAAAGTGTAAGAACAGATCCAACCCATGTAGGCAGCCCAGTTTTTCTTCCCAGA
>WQXC01000106.1 GCA_009785045.1 Treponema sp.
AGACAATAAAACATAATACAGAGACAAGTAATAACGTAACAAGAGAAATGAGAATCCTTCTTAATATATAATTCAATTATTACTTATCCCATATATTGATGCAAAATCAATAACGTATAGCGGATAATTTAATGCACCGCCAAATGCTCCGCCGCGGAAAGTTATAAAGTACAAAATATCCTGAATATAAACACTTGCTGCGTTTTCGGTAATTATACGCTGCGCTTCCTTGTAAAGTCTGATACGCGCTGAGACATCAGTTTCTGTAAGGACAGCGTCATATACTCTGTCAAAATCGGCATTATTAAAATTGATAAAATTATTTCCGTCATTGGAATGGTAGCGGTTAAGAAAACCGCGCGGAGACACAATAGGACTATCCAAAGAAATTATTGTCGCTTGATACCGTCTGCCGAAATATACTTCAGAAAGCCATGTTGACCAGTCAACCATCTTGATACTTGCATTAATTCCTGCTTTTTCAAGCTGGCTTACAATAACCTGCGCTGTATCCACATGCATTGTAAAATTTGAAGGTACGGTTATTTCCAGTGATAACCTGTTAGTATTATTATAACCTGCCTGTGACAGAAGTGTTTGCGCCATCTGTGGATTATATTGATAAGATAATGAATTTTCGTAATAAACAGATAATCCCGGGATTATTGGGCTTCCCGACGGAGAACCTGATCCAAAAAAAGCTGCATCAATTATTTCCTGAACATTAACTGCATAATTAATTGCCTGACGTACCCGTAAATCATCAAGCGGAGCTGCTGCGTTGTTAAGCGCCAATAACTGTACTGCTGCTGAATTATTGTTAAATATGTCAAAATGCCTGTGATCAAGCTGTGCTGCCATAGCGCCTGTTAAAAATGCGCCGTCGATACTGCCGCCTCTAAATGCTACCATTAAAGCATCGTAATTGGCAAAAAATACAATAGTTACTTTTTCCAGATATGGTAAATTACTCTGCCGGTAATTATGAAATTTCTTTAATTCAAGGTTTCTTTGCGGATTATAATTTTCTATAAAAAACGGACCTGTGCCGATAATAACTCTTTCCCTGTTTGTATTATTTGCCTTTACAATTCCAACTGTTAAGAATGGGAGAAAGTCCGGGTCTTTATTTTTTAGTTTTATTACTATTTTATGCTCATCCAATATATTTATTTCTTCTATGTTATTTAAACCGTCAAACCCTGCTGCAATTGCAGCTTCCAGACTAAACTTAACATCATTGGAATTTAAAGGAGTATTATCATGGAAATAAATATTTTCGTTAAGTGTAAAATTATATACTAAACCATCCTGTTCAATTGTCCAGGATTCTGCAATGCATGGTATAAATGTTCCGTCCATGTGCGGCCTTACAAGTCCTTCAAAAACATTAAAGAGAATGCTTCTGCCGTCTGCGGTGTTTTTCGGGTTAAGAGGGTCAAGCGTTGTAAGTTCGCTTACATAACCGTAGCGAAGTTCCCCTGCGATTCGCCTGTTTTTATCCCGTGTACAGGATGGCAATAAGATTACAGCAAAGAGTGTTAAAAATAATGCAATACGGAATAATTGATATTTTTTCATAAAAACTCCCTTAATGGCTATATTATATAAAATATCTCATATGAATACTATACCGGAAATTATCAATATTATAAATATTTGGTTTATTTTGCGTCTCCGCGGCTCATATCCGGCAGGAATCCGGCGCCAGTTATCATTTCCTTTAGTTTTAACAAATTATCTGCCGGTTCAGGCAAGCCGGCGGCTTTATTGTCATAGATAGAGTAGAGTTTTTTTGCAGACATAGGTGTTAAATTAGGCATTATAACATTTGCTCCCGCTTTTAAAGCCAGCTCTCTTCCGTTAGGTGCAATAGTTTCCATTGCGGTTGTGGCGGGGATAAGCGAGCGCGGCAGCAGTATCCGGCACATGGCGAGCATTTTTAGGCAGAGATTAATGTCTCCAGGTTGTAGATTTCCAAAGGGCGTATCTTTTTGAGGCAGAAAAGGACCGATTCCTGCCATGTGCGGCTGTAATTCCTCCATGAAACGCAGGTCTTCAAGAAGGCACTCCGGGGTTTGATAAGGAGTTCCGACCATAAAGCCTGCGCCAACCTGATATCCGGTTTTTTTCAGGTTATAAAGGCATAACTTGCGGTTTGCCAGAGTCATGGTCGATGGATGGAGCGTTTCGTAATGAGAGCTGGAAGCAGTTTCATGGCGGAGCAGGTAGCGGTTTGCGCCGCAGCGGAAAAATAGTTCGTAGTCAGCCGCGGAACGTTCGCCAATAGAGAGCGTTATTGCATGAGAGGGGAACTCCTGCTTTATTCCGCTTAAAATTTCTGAAACGCGCTGACCTGTAAACCAGGGGTCTTCGCCGCCCTGCAAGACAAATGTTTTAAGACCAAGTTTGTCACCTGCGCGGCAGCAGTTTAAAATTTCTTCCGGTGTAAGGCGGTATCGTTCCAGCTTTGAATTTGAACACCTGATACCGCAGTAGTAGCAGTCGTTTTTACAGTAATTGCTTATTTCGATTAAACAGCGAAGATAAATATTTTTGCCGTAATGTTCTTCGCGAACTTTGCATGCTTGCGAGAACAGTGAATTAATTTCGTCCTGGTCATTAGTCTTAATAATATGCAGTATTTCTTTATCGTTCATACAAAGAAATCCCGTCCTGCTCCGCAGCGGATTTTTTCTACATTCTCAATTGTCTTGCTGCGGATATTTTCGTCCATTATATGGTGAATTTCCTGTTTAATAATCTCAGCGGCCTTTTCTTTAAACTTATCATCGCCGTAATCCATTGAATATTCGCACAGTGTCATTAATGCGTTGGGAAGACAGACGTTTCCAATTTGACCGGATTTTGCAAGCGACATAAAGCGATCGCCTGTTCTGCCGCCGCGGTAACAGGCGGTGCAAAAACTTGGAATATACCCATCGTTCATTAATTCAGAAATTATAGATAAGGCGCTTCTTTCATCGTTTACAAGAAACTGTTTTTGGCTTTCTTTGTTTAAATTATTAACAGAATATCCGCCGACTTCTGTGTTTGAGCCTGCGCTGATTTGCGATATCCCAAGGCGTAGAAGTTTTTTTCGCATGTCATGATTCTCCCTTGTAGAAAGAATCATCCCGGTGAATGGAACCGCAATCCGGATAACCGCAACAATTTTTGCAAATGTTTCATCATTAACCAGGTTGGGAAAATCATTGATGTTTATTCCGGCTGCAGGGCAAAGACGCGGGACAGATATTGTATGAAAGCCGGTATTGTATTTTTTTTCCAGATGTTCGTTATGGAGCAGAAGTCCCATTACATCAAAATAGGGGTTTGCAAGTCCAAACAATACGCCGCCGCCTACATCGTCAATTCCTGCATCCTGCGCTCGGTCAAAAGCGTTTAAATGCCAGAGAAAATCTTTTTTTGGACCTGCAAGATGAACATCATTGTATGTTGGTTCATGATATGTTTCCTGAAAAAGTATATAAGTGCCAATATTTGCATTTTTAAGTTTGCGGTAATTTTCTGTTGTTGTTGCAGCGATATTTACATTTATTCGCCTTATTTCGCCGTTTTCAAACTTCATGTCATATATTGTTTTAATACATTCAATTATATAATCTATTGAACAATCCTTTTCTGACTCACCAGCTTCGATAGCAAGGCGTTTATGCCCCATCATTTCCAGTATTTTTACTTCTTCCCGGATTTCATCCATTGTTAGTTTGCTTCGGTTAAAGTTAATCCCATGATTAAAACTGCAATAAGAGCAGCGGTTAATGCAGTAATTGGATACATAAAGCGGTGCAAACATTACAATCCGGTTGCCGTATATTCGTTTTTTTATTTTTCCAGCAATGTCAAATATACGGGAAATATGATCATGATTTTCTGTTAATAATAAAGCAGCTATTTCGCTGTGAGATAGCTGCTCTGCGCGATCTGCCTTATCTAAAACAAGAGCTAAAACTGAATCATCAGCAAATTTTGCGTTTTCCAGTAAATTATTTATATACTCAGGATCGATAAAACTATCATTCAATATTAAATACCTCGATGCTCCGTTTGAGTATTCCCTGTATGTGCGCTATGGTTATGCCGTAATTTGTAAAAGGAATATTATTTTCTTCTGCAAGTTTACGGCGATACTGTATTTCCCGTTCATTAAGCATGCAGGAACCGCAATGAATAATTAACTTGAATGCCGATAATTCCTGCGGGAAATCACCGCCTGAGGAAAAAATAAAATCCGGCTCTTTTAAAGAATGTTTTTTTATCATTTGCGGAATCTTCACAGTGCCGATATCATCACATTGACGGTGATGTGTACAGCCTTCGCAAATAAGAATTTTATCGCCGTCTTGCAGATTATCCAAAGCAGAAGCGCCGGCGACAGAAGTTTTAAGAAAACCTTTATATCGCGCAAACAGGATAGAAAAGGAAGTTAGTTTAATTTCCGGAGGTACAATTGCAGACACTTGCGCAAATACCTGGCTGTCTGTTATTACAAGAGATGGTTTTTTGCCAAGCTCTGAAAGTGTTTGCTGTAATTCGGTTTCCCGGACAGTAATTGCATTTGCACCTGCGTCAAGAATGCTGCGGATTACCTGCTGTTGGGGAAGTATCAATCTGCCTTTTGGCGCTGCTTTATCAATCGGGACTACAAGAACAATAAAATCGCTGGGTTTAATTAAGTCCGAAATAAGCTGCTGCTCCGGCTCCATGTCTGCAGCAAGAGAAGCGATTTTTTCTTTTAATAAATTAATATTAAAACCTGTTTTAGCGCTTACCGGAAGAAATTCAAATCCTAATTTTTCATACAAGTACACAGAGGCACAGGAAGAAGATTCAGAATCAAATTTATTTATTGCTACAATGTATGGAATATTTTTGATCATAAAAGTTTTTAGCAACTCTTCTTCGGCAGAGAGGAGGGTAGTGGCTGGTAACGAGCCGTCTACTACAAGCACAGCCAAATCAGTCTTGTTTAAAACCTGTTTTGCCTTGTTTACCCGTAGTTCTCCCAGCTCTCCCTCATCGTCAAAGCCGGGGGTATCGATTAGTACTACAGGTCCCAGAGGAAGCAATTCCATTGCTTTATAGACCGGGTCTGTAGTCGTGCCTTTAATATTGCTTACAAGCGCCAGATCTTGACCTGTAACGGCGTTTATAAGCGACGATTTGCCTGCGTTTCTGCGGCCAAAAAAGGCAATATGCAGGCGGTTTGCAGTTGGGGTTAAATATATACTCATAATGTTATTATCACAGATATTTCAATCAATATAAAGGGATATTTTTTGCCGATAATAAAATAGTCATGATAAACCTGTTCTTTTTCCTAAAATTCAAGTCACAATTGCGCCGTACCAGACCTGATATAGTGCGGCA
>WQXC01000107.1 GCA_009785045.1 Treponema sp.
ACAGGACCCATATACTCCATGTCTTCCTTGAGCATGCTTGCGGCGCGCTTGGACATATTCTTGAAGATCTTGTCCTGAACTTCCGAGTCAACAGATTTAAGCGCTTTTGCAAGTTCCTGCGAATCGACTTCGCGCATAACTTTCTGAATGGCTCTGTCGTCGAGCATAACGATGTCTTCGAATACGAACATTCTTTTCTTGATCTCTTCTGCAAGTTCCGGATCTTCATCTTCCAGAGCTTCGATAATCTGCTTTTCAGACGCGCGGTCAACAAGGTTAAGAATTTCTACGATACTTTCAACACCGCCTGCCGCTGTGTAGTCTTCACTTGATAATGAAGAAAGTTTCTTTTCCAGAACGCGTTCAACTTCGCGTAAAACTTCAGGACTTGTTCTGTCCATTGTTGCAATACGGCGAGCGACATCGCTCTGTACTTCATGCGGCAGATTCTGCAGAATAATAGAAGCTTTGTTCGGCTCCAAATATGCAAGAATAAGCGCGATTGTCTGCGGATGTTCCTGCTGGATAAAGTTTAAAAGGTGAGCAGGGTCTGTCCTTCTGATAAAGTCAAAGGGGCGAACCTGAAGGCTGGATGTCAAACGATTTATTATGTCGATTGCCTTTTGGCTTCCCAAAGATTTTTCCAGAAGTTCCCTTGCATAGTCAATACCGCCAGTAGAAATAAACTGGTTTGCCATCATCAGTTCCTGGAATTCCTGCAGGATGGCATCCTTTTGTTCAGAATCTATTGTTTCTAAACGCGCGATTTCGAAAGTGAGAGTTTCAATTTCGTCTTCACGCAGATACTTGAAAATCTCCGAAGAAATTTCCGAACCGATTGTTACAAGAAATATTGCAGCCTTTTGACGGCCTGAATATTCTTTTACGCTTTTTTTCTTGGAACCGCCTACCACGGCTCCGGACGATAATCCTGATTTTGCCATAGTTTATTCCTCCAAAAGCCAGGTTCTGATGAGCTGAGCAGCATCTTCCGGATGCTCCTTCGCCATGTTGATGGCGCTTTCCATCAACTGCATTCTTGTACGTTCTTCCAGTGAAATGGAGACGTCCTCTCCTTCCTGTTCCGCCTCGGCCATTGCGCTCTCCCGCAGCATTTGTTCGCGCCGTGCCCGCTCTTCTTCCGCAAGCCTTTTGCGTCTTTCCATCTCGCGAGAGATCATCCTAAACAGCATAAATCCAAATAGCATTAATGTCAAACCAGCAATGAATATAACAATTGTGGTTTGAAGCTGTTTTTTCCTGAAGTATGCCGCATCTTCAAGGCCGAATTCGGCAGAACGATCAACCGCTAAATTATGAACCGTAACGGAGTCTCCTCTTGCCGAATTATAACCAATTGCATCGCGGATAAGGCCTTCTACCCTGCGGAGATCCTCCGGCTGAATCGGGATATAATCCCTTTCAATTGTGCCATCCGGTAAAATAACTGGATTTCCCTTAGCATCGAATTTTCTTTTCCAGACGCCGTCAATATTAACAGAAACAGTCACACGATCGATTGATGGACTTCTTTCTTCCTGTATCAGACGCTGGTTTATTTCTTCGTTATGAGTTCTTGTAGACTGGGTCATTCTGCCGTAAAGATTACTCATATCCCTGAAAGCAGGCGGTACCTGCCCTTCAACTCCTGCGGGTCCCTCAGGATTAAAACCTGTACCTTCCCACAAGGTTTCAGAAATTGTTTCCGAGACAAGAATGGATTCGCGCAAGATTGAATCGTCGTACGGAAGCCCTGGTGTCTGCGGCTTAATTGTAACAGGGAAACTTTCTTTTGTGTCGATAGTTCTCTTTGACATATCCATATCAATTTTTATGTTAAGATCTCTGACACGGTCAGACGAGTAAATTCTTTGTATCGACTGAAGAACAACACCGCGGTAATGAGTTTCCATTTGTCTTATAAACCTGTTTTCGCGTTCAATAAGATTTAATCTGTCAATTGCGGCCATGTTCTCAAAATCATTCAATATAAGACCTGTATGATCTGTTATTGCAATATTCCCCGGCTCCAGACCTTCAATGGCATACTGTAAAATTTTCTGTATACCTTCGATTTTGGAGCGGTTCTGGGTAATATCACTTCCCGGTGTCGGAATAATTGTGACGCTTGCGCTTCTTGGATTCTGATCAGAGATAAAAAGTTCTCTTCTTGACCACACAACTCTTAGCTCGACGTTATCAACGCCTTCAATTGCCCTTATGTGGTCTGCGATCATCCTTTCCTGCGCACGCTGCAAATTGATATTGCGCTCCATGTCGGTAAGAGTCCAGCGTTCCTTGTCAAAGATTTGCCATGGATCAATTCCCGAAGGAACCAGGTTTTCGCGTATAAGAATTACTCTCATGCGGCGTGCGGTACCTTCATCGGCAACCCTGATAATGTTGTCCGGTGTAACCGTTACCCTTACGTCTTCCTGATTCAGGCGATCAATAATTCTGTAACGCATTGCTTCATCGGTAATTGGTCGGTCAAAAACAGGCGACAATACCGGTGATGCCGAAACCCGAAATAGCGCTATTACTACTCCGAGAAGGACAACAACAACTGCGGCTGCGATGATTCGTTGCTGCATTGACCAATTTGCCCATAATGCAGTAACCTTGGTGAATAATTTTTTAAAAAATTCCATTTCCCCTCCCCAAAAATATCTATTATCTTGTATTTATCAAGTCTCTCCAGCCTTGAACCAGCCTGCTTAGAATATTTCGTGTAATACTAAGCGACATGCTTGCTTCAGCCTGAGCTATTGTTATATCGTGAATATCCACAGAATCCGGATTGATGATAGCTTGTTTTTGCAATTCACTTGCATTTAGCTGTGTTCCGGATACTTTATCCAGAGCCTGCAGCATAATGTCTTCGAATGTCCCGGCTCTTGTAATTCCATTTGCGCCAATAGTATCCCTAAGCGCCAATATATTATTTCCGCTTACGGAATAAGGAGAATCAGGCTGCATCATATGCCTTGGATGCGTACGATTCATGGTTGTCGCATAATTCTTAAGCGCCGCCTGGTTTACGAAAGCATTATTATTAAAAATTTTCATATATCCCTCCCCTTACCTATTTATTACCTTGCGCCAATATCCAGTGCGCGCTGGAACATTGCTTTTGAGCCTTCAATGATTGCAGCATTGGCTTCGTACGAACGTGACGCAGAAATCATGTCCACCATTTCTGTTACGATATCAACATTGGGCATTTCTACATAACCTTCCCTTGGACCGGAAAGAATGGCATCCGGATGTGTCGGATCATAAACATAACGCGGTTCTGTTGATCTATCTTTTTGAACTTCTACAACGCGCACACCCTGTCCAATTCCGTTGTCCATTGACTCTGGTAAAAACGGCGATCTCCAGTAAGCGCCTTCTGCTACCGGGCGCATAATTACACGGCTGCGTTTGAATGCGCCGCCTTCTGTTGTGCGCGTTGTGCTGACATTCGCCATGTTATCTGCAATTACGTCCAGCCTCATTCTGTTGGCTGTTAAACCTGTTGCAGCAATATTTATCGAACTGTAAATTCCCATTTTATCCTACCTTATCCTCTTAATACCTGGTTAATCTGGCTGAACTCAAATGCTGCCGCCTGCGCAAAAAGCGTATAGCTCATTTGGTTCTGCGTAGCAAGCATGAATTCCTGTTCCGGATCAACATTGTTTCCGTTGTTGTTATATGTGCTTGTGTAATCTAAAACTCTGCGAATCTGCACATCACGATAATCCCTTTCTTTATAATTTGGAAAATGACTTGGATGAGTCGTCTTTAATTCCAGCGGCGGTCTTTTACCTTCTGTCTCCAGCGCGCGTTTTAACTCGCTTTCAAAATTAACAACCGTACGCTTAAAATTAGGTACATCAGCATTTGCCAAATTGTTTGCTATTACCTGCCTGCGGACTGTACTGGCATCCATTGCGCGGTGTAATAAATCAATTGTTCTTGCGAAAGTATTCATAACCTTCCTCCCTACTCAAATTTCGGCAAATTCCAAACAAAACCTAAATCTATAGTACATAACTACAATATGTACCTTCCCAAGTCCTGATCTTTCACGATATCTGCCAGTTTTTGGTTGACATAATCCACGGTTATGTCAATATTAGCCGGGGCAATATCTGAAGCTTCAAACGATAATTCCTCCAAAAGCGTCTCCATAATGGTGTGAAGCCGCCTTGCGCCGATATTTTCCAATTTCGAGTTAACCTCAGCGGCAAGAGCCGCAAGATGCTCAATTGCATCTGGTGTAAAGCTAAGTTTTACATTTTCGGTACCCATTAACTCTGTATACTGCTTAATAAGAGCGTTTTTCGGCTCTGTTAAGATTCTTAAAAAGTCATCTTTGCCAAGGGAATCCAGTTCTACCCTAAGCGGGAAACGTCCCTGTAATTCAGGAATTAAATCCGATGGCTTGCTGACATTAAATGCGCCTGCAGCAATAAATAAAATATGGTCTGTATTCACAGGCCCCCATTTAGTGTTTACGGTTGCGCCTTCAACAATCGGGAGAATGTCTCTTTGAACGCCTTCCCGTGAAACATCCGGACCGCCTCCCCTGTCTCCCTTTACCGCTATTTTGTCAATTTCGTCTATGAAGATAATACCTGTCTCTTCCACACGCTGCCGGGCTTCCTCGCTGACTTTTTCCCTGTCTACAAGTTTCTCAGCTTCTTCGGCTTTTAAAATTTCCCTTGCGCGCGGAACAGTTACAACTTTTTTTCTTTGACCGCCGCTTAACATACCGGCAATTCCGGAAAGACTCGCTTCCAGATCTTCCATACTGCCGCCCATCATTTCGAAAGCCGGAAATTGAGGGCTTTGACCTACAGTCAGCTCAACCGTTCTTTCGTCGAGCTTGCCTGCATGAAGCATAACTCTTAGTTTTTCTCTTGTTGCTTTAAATTTTTCATCTTCATTGTTTTTTATCTCTGCAGAAGGATCATCAGTTAAACCGGTATCATCCTGCATATTATTAAAATTCTGATCATTCTGTACTTCGTTTTCGCTCTGATTATCTTTTTTGTTATAAACAGGAATTCCAAGCTGTAAAGTTGTTGCAATAATACTGCTGTTTGAATTTTCCGGATTGATGGAAAAAGTACCCATTGGCCTCATTACAGGTCCAGGTCTTGGTTTTTTTTCTTTTGTTTTTTTCTCATTTGTCGGAAGCAGCAAATCCAAAAGCGCTTCTTCGGCGCGTTTTTCTGCTTCCTGAGTAACAGTTTCCTGCATTTCCTGTTTGACCATCTGGAATCCTGCAGCCATTAAGTCACGAACCATGGATTCAACATCCCTTCCTACATAACCTACTTCTGTATATTTTGTCGCTTCTACTTTTAAAAATGGCGAACCTGCCAG
>WQXC01000108.1 GCA_009785045.1 Treponema sp.
CTGCATCTTTCTGGGCAACAATGTTCTGCAATTCTTTGCGTCCTTGCTCGCGGCCTTCTTCGTATCTGACAGCCATGGCGTCATCCATGTTCCATTCTGTGTAAAGCATACTTAAGACCCTCCTACCATGAATCTCCAAGAACTCTTTCAGTATATCATGCTTATGACAGTATTTGATAGCTTCTTTTATTGCTTTTTTTAAGTCTTTGTATGTCCTGGTGAGTTCCCTGACCTTCGCTATAAACGTACTGTACTCCTGTAATTTTTTACAGCGGTTTACTATTTCACTGTTTATTCCATCGTTGATGTTGATGACTCTTACTTCTAAGTCCAGTAATGGGCTCAGCTTTTCTGGTAAACCAAGCGATATAGGTTTCTCGTAAAGGTCAGATAATCTTAGAATCGCTTTTTCTGGAAAATGCTCTTTCCCATCGTATAAAACATAGAACTCTGGCCATGGAATGGTTATCTTGCTGCCGGAATAGATGTTTTTACCTTCTACGATTACTTCGTATACATCAGCGATATACATCAACATCCGTAGAGCCATGTTTGGATTGATGGTACTCTGATGTTCTAAGAGTACTATCAATTTCTCTCCTATCTCGAAAGAGATATCGTTATATTTTCCCATGAACAGCACATTTTTAAGTGTGTTGATGGAAACCGGTGTGTCCGGGGGTAGATTTACATCCTCCAGCGCGCAGTACAACTCCCGCAGCAGGTCTGGGTCGTTGAACAAAGTCGTGAAAACAGTGTCTTTTAATTTTCTGTTTGTTTTCATAAGTAACTCCATATAAAAAAGATTGAATCTTCAAAAAAGAAAATTCATACCCTTATATGGGATCGAGAGTGCCGTTTTGCTTGACCGAGAATGGAAATATTTTGAAAAAAGTTGAATTTTATTTGTTATGTAGGCAACCTACACTATATATAGCGTAGGTCTACAGCCAACGACACTATGAAAAAGCAGCCAAAGCGCAATATTAAAATACCTAAAAAGCAAAACCCATGCCAAAATAAAGTATTCTATATAAACCCACACCAAAGTCAAAGTAAATCAATGGGACTGATATACATGGCATTATATAAAATCCGCCTACTTTACCAACATCTATTTTCCAACCCATTTCTGGGATTATTGTAAATCCTCCCCAATCATAATCTTGATATAAATTCAAACAATAACCAAATCCAGTACCAAAAAAGAATGACTTACCCGTTGGATAAAGACGAAAGAATGCATTTATATCAAGATTTCCATACAATATTAAATCATAATATATACTTGCTCCAAGTGATACATCTGGACCAAGCATTAGTTCATATCTTACGCCAAGACCAATATAAGCTAATTCAAACGAAAGCCAGTTGTTTCTTGAGTTAGCGCTTTTGCCTGAACTGTTCGATATTTTCTCACCTTGCTCTATTCTTGTTCCACCAGCAACTTGTTGGGTAGTATCACCTTGAGAACGTGAAACAAATACAAGAGATGCTGGAGGACCTCTTTTATATTCAAGGACAATAGTTGGTCCGGGTGTTCTAATCCAATTGATACCAGGTATATTTCTAGGCGGGTAAGTATGAGTCTGAGCAAGTGTTATGATAGCGCCTTCATTTGTATCCTCAACCATAAAAGTACCAGCTAAAAAATCTCTTCCATTGCGTTTTGCTATCCAGGTGTCACCGCCAAATACAAATTGCAGATTATTACCAACTATGGGAATGGCGGGCATTCGATTTAATGCCTGTTGTAATAATGTAGGCTGACCAAGTTGTGGAACAGCAGATGTTCCAGTAGTTTGTGAAGCAGGTGATGATGCACCGGTTTGATGACGGTCAGAATGAATTCTTTCCTGCGCTGTAGGAGAGACAGAATTCATTATATCTACCGAGCCATTTGCGTACCGTATGGAAAGTACATCTGCTCTGGAAATAACAATTACAGGCCCATCCAAATGATTTAAACGCCTGAATCTAATCTCTGTTGGTGATATTTCTGCAACTCTTGCCTCAATTACATTTCCATCTCTTAGTATTATTAAATCCTGAGCACCAACAGAAAACACTCCGCTAATCATAAAGAGAAATGCAGTAATAATATAAAACTTTTTTATACAAAACTCCTTACGTTTAAATACTAAAAACACTCAAATTTGCCCATCAAAACATGCAAATGTTCTAAATATGCGCCATTATTTCTACAGTATAGTGCATATATGCTCAATACGTCAATTGTTATAGGCCAATATTGACCTTTTTTTAGAATAGAATATAGCTATGGATTTCTGGATAAGGCTAAAAAAAGAAATTAAAGCCAAAAACACGACTCAGGAATGGATTGCTGGGCAAATTGGGGTTCCTTTTGGCACATTCAGAAAATGGATGACTCGTAAGACTTATCCCAATTTAAAAGAAGGAACCGAAATTGCCAAATTACTTGGAACATCTGCAGAATATTTAATAACAGGAATTGAACTTGAGGGTCTGGATAATTCTGAACAAAAATTAATAAATGCTTACCGGAAGCTTAGCTCAACTGAAAAAGAAAATGCACTGCTGGCGATTAACGCCTGGGCAGATAAAAAATAGGTTAATATCAAAAGGTTTTCTAAACAAAAACAACCTTCACAAATGGAAAAAACTATAACACATTAAGAAATTGCTAGGAAATCCCTGCATTCTTTCCGTCTTGGCGAGTATTATTAACGTTAAATTTAGAAATTTTACCTTGTGAATACAGCAATTTCCAATATTTTTAAAAATTTTTATCTTTTTAATAGTCTATTATGTAGTTTTTACCGTTGACACAATGCAATTCCCCCCCTAAACTCTTAATATGAACATATCCACATATACGGTTAAGCCAAAGCTTCCATCAGTTTTGAAGCCATTGGAGGAGATTGCCCGTAATCTCTGGTTATCATGGAATTATGACGCGGTTCAGCTTTTTATCAGGCTGGATTATGATTGCTGGATTCTATCCCAGCAGAGTCCTATCCGGACTTTGGGTATGGTTAGCCAGGAACGGCTTGCGCAAACAGCCAAGGACGATTCCTATTTGGCTGCGCTTAAGGAAGTCTATGACAGATTCCAGCGCTACAAAAAAGGCGAAACCTGGTACCGGGGCAGCCACAAGGATGTGGTAGCGTATTTCTCCATGGAATACGGAATGGACGCTTCGCTTCCTATCTATTCCGGCGGTCTTGGAATTCTTTCCGGCGATCACATGAAAACTTCTTCCGACCTGGGTCTTCCGCTGGTGGGTATCGGGCTTTTATACCGGCAGGGATATTTTAAGCAAATGCTGAATGCCGATGGTTTCCAGCAGGAAAGTTATCCGGAAAATGACTGGTACAATATGCCGGTAGAAAAAAAAGTCGGCAAAGATGGGCAGGCTATAAAAATTTCTGTTGATTTAGCCGGACGTCAGGCTGTTGCTCAGATTTGGGAAGTTAAAGTTGGCCGTTCATCACTGTACTTATTGGATACAAATATCGAAGAAAACTCGCAGGATATCCGCAACATTACTGCTGCGCTTTACGGCGGCGATAAAGAAACCCGTATGCAGCAGGAAGTACTTTTAGGTATCGGCGGTATTCGCGCTTTACGCGCACTGGGAATAAACCCTGCTGCTACTCACATGAACGAAGGTCATGCGGCATTCCTTGGACTTGAACGTGCGCGCGAAATAATGACCGAGAAAGGTTTTACTTTTGAAGAAGCGCGCGAAGTAGTATGGCCTACAAATATTTTTACTACACATACGCCGGTTCCGGCAGGTAACGAACGCTTTGATATCCCCATGATGGAAAAATATTTCCGCTCATGGCCGCAGGTTCTTGGCATTTCCTGGAAAGAATTTTTAGGTCTTGGCAGAATCGACATAAACGACGAACGCGAAACTTACTGTATGACAGTGCTTGCGATTAAAATGGCAGCATATGCCAACGGAGTTGCGGCGCTTCATGGTGTTGTATCGCGCGATATGTGGAAAGGTTTATGGCCGGGATTGCCGTTAAACGAAGTTCCAATCGGACATGTTACAAACGGTGTTCATCCGCGCACATGGATTTCTTCCGGCATGCTGGATCTTTTAGATCGATATTTTGGTCCTCATTTTGAAGACAAACCGACAGAATTAAAAATATGGGAACGCATGGATCGTATTTCTGACGAAGAGCTTTGGCGTACTCACGAGCGCCGCCGTGAACGGCTGGTTGCTTTTGTCCGCGAACGTATCCGCGAACAGTACAAACGAACAGGCGCAGACGAGCGCCGTATTCGCCAGGCAAAAGATGCGCTGTCTCCTTACGCGCTTACGCTTTGTTTTGCAAGACGCTTTGCAACTTACAAACGCGGCAATCTGCTTCTTCGCGATCCTGAACGCCTATTGCGCTTAATTCGCGACAACGATCGCCCCATTCAGTTAATCTTCGCTGGTAAAGCGCACCCGCACGATATGCCCGGTAAAGATTTAATCCGCGATATTATTCACTTTGCAGATAAATACGATGTTGCAAACCGCATAGTGTTTGTAGAAAACTACGACATGAATGTAGCCAAGTACTTAACTTCCGGCGGCGACGTATGGCTTAACACTCCGCGCCGTCCGATGGAAGCATCCAGCACCAGCGGCATGAAAGCTGCAATGAACGGCGTGCTTAACTGCTCAATCCTTGACGGCTGGTGGGACGAAGCTTACAACTCAGAAGTTGGCTGGGCAATCGGTCACGGCGAGCATTATAACGATGAAAAACTGCAGGATGATATCGAGAGCAAAGCGTTATACGATCTTCTGGAGCGGGAAATTATTCCGCAGTTCTATGACAGGGAACGCGACGGACTTCCGCGCGACTGGATTAAAATGATGAAAGACTGCATGACACAAATTGGGCAGTCTATGTCGTTCCACAGAACATTGATGGATTACTCCAACCAGTTCTACTTCCCGGCGCTTAAGAATTACCGCCGCTTTAGCAAAGATGATTATGCCGAAGCAAAATCGCTTGCGGCGTATTTTCACAAACTGCATAGCGCATGGAACGGCCTTAAAATCGTTAAGACTGAATCCAATGCAAAGCCGGTAATGCAGCGCGGCGACATGCTTACGGTTACCGCCTACCTTGATCTTGGCAGCATTTCACCTAACGAACTGCAGGTTGAACTGTATCACGGCACTGTGTCGAATCAGACCAGCGCAATTGCAGATGCCAGAAAGACAGAAATGAAATGGCTCAAGAACGAAGGCAACTTAAATCTGTA
>WQXC01000109.1 GCA_009785045.1 Treponema sp.
GCGCGAATCTCCTCGATTCTTCTCTGCTCTCTTGCGGGATCAAAATAAACTGTTTGATAATCCGATAATTTACGGAGTCCTCCGCCTACAGTGACGCCCAATCCTGTACCTGCTGCAGAAGAGCCTGCAAGATCGGCTGCGCTTAATGTGTCATATTCGCTGACCGGTTCCGCTTTTAGGGGACGGTAATCCAGCGTAAAAGCAGCTTCGATTGCTGCATCATTTGCAAGCATCCTGACCGGGCTTCTGGAAGTAATAGAAGGAGAACTGTCACTTATAAAGGTTCTCTCGTTAACAGGATCGGAGATATTTCTGGCTGAATTGCTCTTACATTCAAAACTTAAAAGTAATAACAATAATGGCAATAAAAAGACGAATTTTCTCATGGTGCCCCCATAAATCATTGTTTCACATTAACCCTGTACTGTCAATTTTGTATTGTTTGACAGTATACCAACTTTCCGTTAACATTCTATTATATGAGCGAATATCTAATAAACGGCGGTATTCCGTTAAATGGAACAATTAAGGTTAGCGGGAACAAAAACGCCGCCCTCCCCTGTATTGCTGCGGCATTATTAACCGATGAACCGGTCATTTTACGCAACATTCCCAATATCGAAGACGTCAATGTAATGCTGGATGTCTTTATTGCTCTTGGCGGCGAGGTCGAGACCCTGGAGCCAAATGTCCTTAAATTATCATTAAATGATATAAAATCTTCGGAAATTCCAAGGGAGCAAGCCAGAAAAATAAGAGCTTCTATCCTCTTTGCAGGCCCGCTTCTGGCGCGTACCGGAAAGGTCGTTCTTCCGCCGCCAGGAGGCGATGTTATCGGAAGGCGAAGGCTGGATACTCACTTTTTGGTGCTTACCGAACTGGGTTCCAAGGTCAAAGTCGGCGACAATTTTACATTTACAGCAAAAGGTCTGATTGGCGCAGATATCTTTTTAGATGAAGCCTCTGTCACCGCGACAGAAAACGCTATTATGGCTGCCTCTCTTGCAAAGGGAAAAACAATTTTAACTAATGCCGCAAGCGAGCCCCACGTTCAGGATCTTTGCAGAATGCTTGTGCAGATGGGCGCCCAAATCGAAGGTATCGGCTCTAATATTCTTACTATTATTGGTGTGGAAAAACTCTACGGCTGCGATTTTGAAATTGGCGCAGACTTTATGGAAGTCGGCTCATTTATTGGTTTAGCTGCAGTAACAGGCGGAGACTTACACATTGAGGGTGCGCGTCCTTCCGACATGCGCCCTGCAAAAATAGCTTTTGGAAAACTCGGCATTGTCTGGGCTCACGAAGGAACTGTCATCCATGTGCCAAAAAATCTTCCAATGGAAGTAAACCACGACCTTGGCGGCATGATCCCAAAAATCGACGACGCTCCCTGGCCTGGTTTCCCGCCCGATCTTTTAAGCATTATTATCGTTGTCGCCACGCAAATAAAGGGCACGGTTTTAATTCACGAAAAAATGTACGAGTCACGCATGTTCTTTGTTGATAAACTTATCGGCATGGGCGCGCGCATTGTTTTATGCGATCCTCATCGTGCGGTTATTTCCGGCCCTGCCAAACTGCACGGCTCTGAACTTATCAGCCCCGATGTGCGCGCCGGAATGGCCATGCTCATCGCCACCATGTGCGCCGAAGGCAAAAGCGTCATCCGCAACGTCTACCAAATCGAACGCGGCTACGAACACTTGCCAGAACGGCTTGCTTCACTCGGCGCACAGATACAGCGCGTTGAGTGAGGGTGGGGGAATAATATTTTTCCCATAAATCTTCTGCAAAATACACATATTTACAGTTTTCTCATATAGTGTTAGAATATGCTTACAATGTTAGAAATTAGTATAAAACGACTTAACCTTTTTGTAACTATATTTTTATTTGTGGGTATATTTTCTGTCACAGCACAGGATATGATTATGCCTCAAGATCAATATACGCGGTTAGATTATTTAAATGAAACGATAACGGATACCGACAAGTTAATTTTTAGCATATCCGCTGATCCAACTGGATTTCTATTATTAGGACCTAGTATCACAATTGAATTTTCGAAAAGATGGTTTAATACACAAATTTATTCCAATTTTCCATCACTTGGCTTACTAATAAACACAGATAATTTCAGTTTTGGAATAGGAGCATCTTTTAATTATTTTATGCACATCCGCACAGGAGGTTTTTATCTTGGTGGATTACTTGGGTATAAGTACGGTGCATACAGAATTTTCGGATGGTTTAATCCCAATGACGGTGATTGGTATACGGAAAAATACGAGACTAATTATCAATGGAAGGATAGACGCAATGGTAGCAGCTTTACAATTGCATTAAATGCAGGATATAAATATGTTTTATCCTCCGGGATATATTTTCGTATAGGCGGTATTATAGGTGCTGATTTTGGATTTGATACCAATTTTTTAGCTAGACCCGATATATCATTTGGTTATAATTTTTAGGATGGGAGAAACATGAAAAATATAAAGTTTTTAATAATTATTTATTTTACTGTAGTAATATGTTTTTTATTTTCTGCTTGCAGAAATTGTGACCATCTTTGGAAATTAACATACATTGACTGCAAACAATCGAAGATATGTACAGTTTGTGGAGCAACTGATAATTCTCGTGAACACAACTTTATTGATAATTGGATTCAGACAGCCGTTCCTGCATGTACTACTTTTGGCATAGATACAAGAACATGCACTCGCACTGGTTGTTATAAAATTGAAACACGCGTAGGAGCAAATGCACTTGGACACACTTTTGATACTAATTGGATACAGTCAACCGCACCAACTTGTACAACAAATGGAATTGAGACAGTAAATTGTACAGTACTTGGCTGTAACGGAACAAATACACGTACAGGAGAAGCGGCACATGGACACACTTTTGATACTAACTGGATACAGACAACCGCACCAACTTGTACAACAAATGGAATTGAGACAGTAAATTGTACAGTACTTGGCTGTAACGGAACAAATACACGTACAGGAGAAGCAGCAATCGGACATTTATATTATGACTGGATAGAAATAAGACAAGGCGTTGGAACTGGAATCGGAACATGTCAACGTAATAATTGTGAAGTAATAGATGGACTAATACTAACTCTTGAAATTGGAGACACTGGACCAGGCGGCGGAATAATTTTTTATACAAATCCAAATGGCTTTTCTGTAACAAGTACCACAACGGCTTTTACAACATATATCGCATACTATCTTGAAGCCGCTCCTACAGATATGCCGACAACATTATCGTGGTCTTTGCAAAATATATATAATATAATCATTCCTTCAATATCGAGTATTATAGGAACTGGTAGAAATAACACTGAGCTAATTCTTGTAATAGATTCAGACGCCCCTGCAGCTTTAGAGTGCAAAAAATTCAATAATAATGGATTATACGATTGGTTTCTTCCAAATCTGAATGAACTAAGAGAACTTTACAGACAAAGAATGCTTTTCGGTATTTCTTCAGGTTATTACTGGTCTTCACATTTTTCACCTATTTCTTGGGAGGATTTACGTTTTTCTACAGCATGGGTTCAGGATTTTGAAAATAGTAATTGGTATTCAGTATCTGATGTAAGTAAAGACTACTTTGTTCGTTCTATTCGAGCTTTTTAACCCAGCTTTATTAATTCGGATCATATTTCAAAATCTCGGATTGAACCAGAAAATGATCTGTTTTTTATATCTAATTCGCCAACCTTGTTGCCACTCATATCGTAGACAAAATTGCTTATCAATCATCTGTTAAACCTTCTGCTTCTGCTAACTCTCTTAATTCCCGAAGTTTATTTGTTAGCAATGCTTTCTGCGGTAAATGGGTCTGATATACAGCAATCAAAGCAGGTGACATACTACGGCTAAGAGCGTATTCCACAACCTCATCATCTTTTTTGGTACAGAGAATTAAACCAACACTGGGATTTTCATTTTCCTTTTTCACATCACGGTCGAGGGCCTCAAGGTAAAATTCAAGCTGTCCTAAATGTTCCGGTTTGAATTGATCTATTTTTAATTCTATAGCAACTAAACAGGAAAGTTCACGGTTATAAAATAATAAATCGATTATGAAGTCGGAATTTCCTACCTGCACACGATATTCTTCGCCGACAAATGAAAAATCCTTGCCAAATTCAAGAATAAAGTCACGCAAATTTGCGATAATTGCCTTACGTAATTCTTTTTCTTTATGGCGTTCCGGAATATCAAGAAATTCCAATACATAACTATCACGTAAAGCGGAAAGTCCTTCATTCCTTTTTATGAATAGTTGATTTTTCTCATTTGAAATCATTGTTCTTTCATAAAGGCTACTGGTTACTTGCCGTTCCAGTTCACGTTTGGAATATTTATTCTTAGCCGTAAGCAATAAGAAAAATTCCCGCTCTTCATCAGTTTTTGCCGCCATCATTATAATGACATTATTAGTCCAGGTAATTTCTCTCACCAATGGTGAGAGTCTTACATTTCCAGCATAAGTGTCATAAAACTGCCTCATACGCCAGATGTTTTGAGGAGAAAAGCCTTTTATGCCAATAAAGTGAGACTGGATAAATTGCGAAAACTCCTTAACAATGGATTTTCCCCAGTTTTCGGCGGCTACTTTCTTGCTGATAAATTGCCCGATTTCCCAATACATTGAGATTAACTCATGGTTTACTGCCCGAAATGCGTTTTCACGAGCTTTTTCAATTATTTTGATAACCTCACTAAATGCGGTAGTATTATCCGAAATTAGGGTGTTTTTTGTAGATTCTGTATTCAAAATAGCTTTATTACTCCTGTCTTTAAAGAATATACCTGATATTTTGAGGTTTTTCCAGTATAAAGCAAGTAAATTTCACATATACTTGAATTTTGGTTAACTCCCGGGATAAGCAGCTGCCAAGCTAAATCAAAAACTGTGCTAATGTAGAACGAAAACGAAAAACCGCTATTACAGTTATTCGATCTGAACGAAATGTCATTATTAAATATCTTAAACAGCGTTTTGGCGAGCGTGAAACATTGTATGACCAATATTTTAAGCTGATTGAAACCGCCCTTCAACTAAACAATGAAGAAATCCTGCGGCTTGCTCTGGAAAGCATTCAATCGATTTATCAGGACAGTCCTGGCAACGGGATTGACGAATTCAAACAACAGTTTGATTCAATGAACGAGGTGATACGGATATGAGACC
>WQXC01000110.1 GCA_009785045.1 Treponema sp.
CCCCCCCATCTTTTTCGCTTGGTATTTATTATAAGCATAGAGAGTATTTTATCATTTCTTTGTGATTATTTCAACTCTTGATTTTCCAGTAATTGTCAACTCTTTCGAACTTGGCGGCATGAACTAGCATTATTATCCTATATATATTGGTTTCAATAAGTGTGATTATCTTACATTTATTGGTTCCAATAAGTGTAATAATATAGCATTTATTGGTTGCAAAAAGTGTGATTTTGTATTAAACTCTAGATATGAAAAGATACGCATTAGAAGAACTTAATAACTGGAGAAATTCGGTAAATCGCAAACCATTATTGCTTTATGGAGCACGGCAGGTTGGTAAAACCTGGCTTGTTCGTAACTTTGCAGAAGTTTATTATGACGATTTAATCGAATTAAATTTCTTTACAGATGACACGTTAAAAAAGATTTTTAATGAAAATGTTTCACCTGAATACATTATTCAACAGCTGGAACTGCGTTTTAACAAAAAAATTGATCCTTTGCGAACTTTAATTTTCTTTGACGAGATTCAAGAATCCCAGCGAGCTATGGATTCATTAAAAGCCTTTAATGATGCACAAAATTCAAAAAAGTTCCCCGCGCAAAATGCAACGAAGTTTCCCGCGCAAGCAGAGTCAGGACACAATTACAACATTATCGCGGCAGGCAGTTTTTTGGGTATAATGCTGGGGCGCCGTCCTGTCGGGCAGACAGATCAAATCACTTTGTATCCAATGTCTTTTTGTGAATTTTTGGAAGCACTTGGAAAAGATATGCTGGCAGACGCTATAAATCGATTTGATACTGCTGGTATATCCGGAGTTAGCAACTTATTGGAAGCTTTACTAAAACAATACTACTATGTCGGCGGAATGCCTGCGGCTGTAAGCGAATACGCAGCATCAGGCGATTTAGTAAAAGTGCGGGAAATTCAAAATGAATTAATATCATCCTATAAAGGCGATTTTTCCAAGCATATAAGTGATCCGCGAACGGAGCCAAAAATCAGGATGTTATGGGATTCTATCTCTTTGCATCTGGTAAAAGAAAACAAAAAATTTATTTATAAAAATGTAAAAAGCGGCGGAAGAGCAGCAGAATTTGAAAATGCGATGCAGTGGCTGGTGGATACGGGACTTGTTTATAAAATCAATAAAGTAGAAACACCAAAACTACCATTAAAAATGCATTACAAAGAAGAATTTTTTAAGTTATATATGCTGGATATCGGGCTTTTGGGCGCACAAGCAGAAGTAAGAGCAGCAGATATATTTGCAGCCGGTGCAGATATTGTAGATGACATGAATGGCGCATTAGCAGAGCAATTTGTATGTCAGGAATTAAAAACTGCAAAGATTAGCCCTTTGTTTTACTGGGGACGCAGTCACAGCACAGCGGAAGTTGACTTTCTTATACAGGGCAATAACGAAATTATTCCGATAGAAGTTAAATCTTCCAAACATACAAAATCTCAATCTCTAAAAGTTTATGTGCAGGAATACAATCCAAAGCATACAATAAGGACATCGTTAAAAAACTACGGTGTTATACAAAGCTTGCATTCTATTCCTTTGTATATGATTTCTCAGGGTGTCAGGCAATTAATAATGTAATACAGATTATTTCAACTCTTGATTTTCCAGTAATTGTCGACTTTTTCGAACTTGGCTGCGGAGACGGTTGTTTGTCTGCCGTCATCGTGCGCCATTTTTATTTGACCAGTAATGGGATTTACCTCGGCTACTTTCCAGGATTCGCCGTTGTGGTTAATGCGCATTCCTTCCTGGGGAAGATTGCGCTGCTGCTCGCTGTAAAAGCCGTATTCGTAAAAGAGACAGCATAAGAGCCGTCCGCACGGACCGGAAATTTTCACAGAGTTAAGCGAAAGTTTTTGATCCTTTGCCATTTTAATCGACACGGGTTTTAATTTGTCGGAAACACAGTGGCAGCAATAACCTCTGCCGCAGACTCCAAGGCCGCCTACAACTCTGGCTTCGTCGCGAACGCCGATTTGCCGCAATTCAATACGCATTTTAAAAACACTTACAAGATCTTTTACAAGCTCGCGGAAGTCTACCCTGTTTTCGGCAGTAAAGAAAAAGAGAATTTTCGGCTCTTCCAAAAGATAATGCACAAGAACAAGCTTCATATCCAGTTTATGGTTTGCGATTTTTTTCCTGCAAATATCAAACGCTTCTTTTTCCAGCTTGGTATTGTTTCGCGATTTATCCATGTCCTCGGGAGTAGCCGCGCGGACAATCCAGGCAATCTCGGAAACCGGCGGAAGTTTACCGCGCACAGAGCCTATCACCTGCGCAAGATCGCGTCCGTAACGTGTAGGCACAATTACCATCGTATTGGGGCTTAGAGTATCTTCGCGGTAAACAGCAAGAAAGGTTTCCTGGGAATATAAAAGCCGCAGCCTGTAGATAGGAGTGTCAGGAGCAATGGATTCAATGCCTGCGGCAGCTCCTGTAATTATATCCTGCTCATGAAGCTTGGTTTCATTACGGTTATCTTCCAGGGAGGAAATATCATCTTCTTCGTATTCGTTATAATCACCCACGTTTCAAACCTCGTTTTAAAACTCCGTTTTATCCTATTGTAATAAGTCTATCAAAAGACCGCGTATTTCCTCAAGCCGTGAAACAAGCTCTATTTGGCGCCCCTGACTGGATAAAAGCATGGCTGCCAAATCTTCCAGTTTTTTGTCGATAACCTGTATCTTAACATAATCTTTGCTTTCCATTGCTTCCGGAGTACTGCGCCGCCCTATAAAGCCGGGTTTTAGTTTATTTGGAATGCCAATTTCATGTTCTTTTGAATAGCAATTCTGCACTACATAGTTGATAAAATTACGCACTGCCTGCTTGTACCGGATTATTTCTTCTGTAAAGGGACGGCTTTTTAGTCTATCGCCGGCATCACGCACATCGTCCATCAATATACTTACAGATTCGTCAGAAGCGGGAAGGTCGCGTAAAGGACCCAGCGCATCTGCTGTTTTACCGCGAAGATCGTTATACAGAGTGGAAAATGCAACCTCTTCGCCCCTGCGTAAACTTTTTGTTTTTTTATCACCGGTTTTATCCGGCTTAACCTGTGAATAGGCAGAGGGATTCATATAAAGAGTTGGATCTGTTCCGTCTATTTTAGCCATATGTTTTTTGGAAGACAGGCAAAGCCGATTTAATGCCTTGTGCATCCCGGTGCTCGGACATTGTCTTTGTCCAGCGTTCATCACTGGAGCACACTGCAACTTTTCCGTTAATAAAACAGCCGTCATCAGCCTGAATACGCCGGGTAATAATATCACCAATAACAATGGCTGTGGAAAGAATTACAAGATGTCCATCCGAAATAATGTTGCCGTACACTACTCCGCCAATGGTAATATTTGTTCCGGTTACATTGCCTTTCATTCTGGCTTTTTCGCCGATTACCACTCTGCCTTTTGCTCTGACATCACCGCGAATACTTCCGTCTATACGGGTAAAACCGCCGGTTTCGATATCGCCTGCAAAGCTTGTATTGGGACCTATAATTGTATTGATTGAATAATCGCTATTTCTGTCTTGAGCCACCGGGGAACCCCTAACGACCCTGTCTTGATAAACTGTTGCGGATAGTAATGTATCTGTAAGGATCTACAACGTCAGAACCAATGTGTACTTCGTAATGTAGGTGGGGACCAGTAGAAATTCCAGTGTTACCGATATAACCGATTACTTCGTTCTGCTGAATGCGCTGACCAACCTGTACATTAAAACGCTGCATGTGCGCATAACGCGTATAATAACCGTGTTTATGCCTTATGATGATAAAGTTTCCGTAATCGTATGTATATTCTGCAGTTACAACCTGTCCGTCTGCTGTTGCAACAATTGGATCGCCGGAACGGTAGGTAGCAATATCGATACCTCTGTGAATATAATACTGACCATGAATTGGATGAATATTCTGACCAAAGAACATGGTAATATGTCCAATTCCGTTTCTGACAGGCCAGATACTTGGGATTTCGGTCAGAAGCGCGCTTTGTGAATCCATCAATGCGCCAAGTTCCATTATTGGTTCTACCGCCTCGGATAAATATGCCGAAAGACGGCGGATATCATCAACTTCCTGAACAAGCCCCTGAGACGTTTCTCTTATGCCAAGGAATGAACTTAAGTCGCCGGAAACATTATGAGACAGTCTGTTGTTGCCGCCAATGCCCAGCGCCGAAAGAACGCCGGAAAGCGCGCTTTCAAAATTACGTGCTTCGCGCAAAAGCAGCGCAGTCTCGTCGCGTAACTGATCAAGCGAGGCTTGCGTATCACGCAGGCGCCCGTCTTTGTTCGCCATGGCGTACATAGTGCTGCTGTAAGATGCTCCGTAGAAAAAGAAAGCGCCGAGAATACCAAAAACTACAAGCAGGAAACAACAAATGGAAAGGACTGTGACATGAAGATTGTATACTCTTTTTTCTGAATGAGGAACAAAAACAACTGTATAACGTCTTGTTAGAAATCTGCCAATAGCTCTGAAAACATCACCGATAAAATTAACCGCAGTATTTGCGGTATTTTTTACCTTTTGGACAAACCTATTTTCAAGACGTTTATATTCATGTACCGAGGCCATCTATGCTCCTGCAATCTATCCAACGATTCTACCAGATAATGGAAGAACTGTCAAGGAATAATTCTTTATACACCTATAGTATCGGTTGATTTTAGTACCTTTGTTAGTTATGATGCTTTGTGGTATGCGAAAAAGAGGAATTCCATGTTATGTAACTCAAAATTGACAGTTTTTGCAGGGCTTAACGGCAGCGGAAAGACAAGTATTGCGGTAAATGCCGCACTTTTCCTGGGAAGACAGGAAAAACGTCGTTTTGACAGCGTAATACTTGCCGATCTGGACATTGTAAACCCCTATTTTCGCAGTAAAGACGCCGAAAAAGCGCTTTTAGAGGCAG
Source organism: Treponema sp. (assembly GCA_009785045.1). Classification (GTDB taxonomy): domain Bacteria; phylum Spirochaetota; class Spirochaetia; order Treponematales; family Breznakiellaceae; genus WQXQ01. Next base: position 4,967 of record WQXC01000110.1, read on the forward strand.
GTGTCACGTTTATTTCGTCAGAATACGCAGGATCGGGACTGGAAGTGCCAGCTTTGCCAAAGGCAGTCGAGAAAATCTTTACTGCAAGCGGGCAAATTATAATCGATGTCGGCGGTGACGAAGCCGGCTCGACAGTTTTGGGAAGATACTCAAAAGAAATATTGATGATTGAAGACAGGCAATTTTACCTTGTTTTTAACCCTTATCGCTTGTTAACGCAGACCGTAGCGGACACTATGGA
>WQXC01000111.1 GCA_009785045.1 Treponema sp.
AGAAGTCCTTGGCGATTATTCTGCAGGCATTAATCACACACTGCCGACATCGGCGAGCGCACGTTTTACAGGCGGCCTTTCTGTACGCCACTTTTTAAAGACAGTAACAACTTTACGCTGTTCCCAAAGCGAAGGATATGAAAAAGCGCGAAACGCAGCGGAAATTCTAAGCAAGGCAGAAGGCCTGGAAGGTCATGCGCAAGCCGCGTTTTCGCGGCGTATAGAATCAATTTCTTTATGCTCGACGACCGTAGGGAGTCATGCGCAAGCCGCCTGCCGGAGGAAAACATGTTAAGAATAGGTGTAGTTGGTATTGGAGACATAAGTAAAATCTATCTTGATAACATAACAGGTATGTTTGGAAAAAGGGTAAAGTTAACTGGTGTATGTTCAAAGACATTTTCTAAAGCAGAAAAAGCTGTAGTTGATTACAATGTTACAGCGTTTAAAACACTGGACGAAATGTTAAATAGCAGCGATATCGATATTATTTTAAACCTTACGCCGCCAAAAGCTCACTACGAAATTGCTCTTGCTGCGGTAAATGCAGGTAAACATGTTTACAACGAAAAACCTGTATGTGTAAAGCGCGAAGAAGCTGCGCAGTTGTTTAAAACCGCGGCAGAAAAAGGGGTCAGAGTTGGCGGAGCGCCGGATACATTCCTTGGAGCAGGGCTTCAAACCTGCCGTAAACTTATTGATGACGGCTGGATAGGCGCTCCTGTTGCCGCAACTGCTTTTATGATGAACCACGGTCATGAGCACTGGCACCCTGCGCCTGATTTTTTCTACAAGGACGGCGGCGGACCAATGTTTGATATAGGACCGTATTCTCTAACTGCGCTTATTAATTTACTTGGTCCTGTAAAAAGAGTCTGCGGAAGTACAGGAAAAAGTTTTCCAACACGGACAATAGCGACCAAACACCGGCACGGCGAAATTATCGATGTAGAAGTTCCCACGCATGTTGCCGGAGTGTTGGATTTTACATGCGGCACTATCGCAACGATAATTAAAAGTTTTGATGTATATTCTCATTCACTGCCTAACATGGAGATCTACGGAACCGAGGGAACATTACAGGTTCCCGATCCCAATACCTTCGGCGGTCCTGTTTTAGTCAGGCGGTTCAGGGAAGAGAAGTGGTCGGAAATTCCTTTACTTAAAAACTATGCAGAAAATTCCCGCGGATTGGGAATTACTGAAATGGCAGAAGCAATAGAAGAAGGCCGCCCGCACCGCGCTTCATATGAACTTACATATCATGTATTGGACATTATGCATGGCATACATGATGCTTGCCAGTCCGGAAAATATATTAAACTCAAAAGCAAATGCAAGCGGCCCGAGGCTTTATAGAGCTGGGCGCGCTGCTCAGGCTAAAGCCTTCGCGCTTTATTCATCTTTTTAACTTTTACGTGCGCCACGCCGTGTAGATGCCTGCATCCGCACGGCGTTGCCGTGCTATATTTGGGCGCGCTTGATCTTCTTTGTTGTGGTCATCTCCATCGCCTGATCCAGTACCTGGGTTCTGTTTATCTTTTGCCACGGCTGCAGTCTCTGATTCACTTCCGAAATAATACCATCGATTCTTGTTTTTACTTCATCTTTGGAAGGAACTTCTCCCTTTGCATTTTTAAACTCGGGGTTTGGATAAACAAGCGCTTCGATACCTTCGGTTTTTAATTTTTCGTCCAGAATAAAACCGCGCACAAGTATCTGTTCAATTTCTTCGTATAACTGGAATTCATTTTCGATTTCTTCCGGATATACGTTTTTGCCGCCTTCTGTAACGATCATGTTTTTTGCGCGTCCTGTAAGATACAGATAATTTTCGCTGTCCAGATAACCAAGGTCGCCGGTTTTTAAATATCCGTCGCTTGTAAAGGCAGCGGCTGTTTCTTCCGGTAAGTTGTAATACCCTTGCATAACCATTGAACCTTTAACAATAACTTCACCTACTCCGCGTTCATCGGGATTAAGTATCTTCATATCTACACCGGGGCATGTGCGGCCAACGCTTTTTATTTTAAAATGTTCAACGGGGTTAATGGCGATGATAGGTGAAGTTTCGGTAAGACCGTAACCCTGTACAAAGTCAATACCGAGCTGGTTGTACTTCTTAAATACGCTTGGCGCAAGAGGTCCGCCGCCGCTGATACAAATACGTATCGATGTAAGGCTTGCTTTATCAAGCACAAATTTGAACATTTTCTTTCCGGGATTAACTTTAAATACTTTTTTAATAAAGCCGGAAATACCCATTAGGAAAGATAAAATGCCGTAAACCACAGGTCCTTTGGCTTTTAAGCCGCGCCTTATACCTGCAAGTACCTTGTTAAATAGCATTGGTACGCCAAGCAGCATGGTTACCTGTGCTTCTTTTAGATCTTTTAAAATTTGCGTAGTTACCATCTTCTTTCCAAAGACTACTTCTGCGCCTACGGAAATTGCTTCGATAAATACAGCAAGCATTGTATATGAGTGATGAATAGGAAGAATAGCATAAAATACGTCGGTATGTAAAATAATTAACGGAGTTCCCTGCGCCTGATAGCAGTCAGAGACAAGATTTCTGTGCGTTAAAATTACTCCCTTTGGGACGCCGGTTGTTCCGGATGTAAAAAGAATTGCCGCAATATCAGTTTCCACTGCCTGATCAATATTTGCTTCCGGTCCGTCAAGAGTGTAAATATATGTGCCCAAATCTTTTTTAAGGGAAATAATTGTTTCCAGTTTGCCTTTATTCTGCATATAGTATTCATGTTTTTCTTCGTCAACAAAAAGCATACGAGCTTCTGAAACTTTTAAAAGTAAATCAGTTTCTTCATTTTTAAGCTGATAATCGATAGGAACAACAACACCGCCTGCAAAAAGGATGCCAAGATAGGCAATCGTCCATTCCGGCGCATTTTTGCCTGTAACAGCGACTCTGTCGCCGCGGCGAATACCCTTGCTGTTTAGCCAGCGCGCTACGGCTTCTATTTTATTTAGTGATTCAGTGTAATTAAGGCTTATCCTGTCAGGTTCGTATACTGTAAAACAGGGACGTTCTGGATAACGTGAAACATTAATTTTATACATTTCTGGTAATGTGGGCCATTGCCCTGTAAAAGCTTTACCGCGGTAATCATTTAAAAATTCCCAGGGTTTTTCGGTGTACGGAACAGACATGAGATCCTCCAATTTTACGTTTATTTAAGAGTATACAAAATACCCTTTGACATTTTGACACAAATAGTCTGTCTAAGTTGCATATTTCCGCGCACAGCTTATGTAATTTCTATACGTTTAATGTATTATATATATAGTATGAAACGATATTATTTATATGTATTATTCGCAGGGGTATTTTTGGCATGTCTCCCGGCGTGCACCGCCAGAATAGATGGTTCTTTGGCAGCAAACGGTTCTGCCGTATTAACCGTCAGCTTGTCTCTGGGGCAGAGAATGGCTGGTTTGATTCGTTCCCTGGCTGCCGCAGGCGGGCAGGCATCAGAACAGATACTCGACGGAGCCGCCATTTCAAAGTCAATGTCCGAAGCGCCTGGTATAACTTCCGCTTCTTTTCGCAATACATCACCCTCGGCAATCGAAGGGCAGATTCGAATCTCGCAGATAAGTGAATTTTTGTCCGCCGCAAATGTCGAACAGAGTAACAGGTTTATTATTTTTGAACAGACACCTTCGGGAGGACGATGCAGGATAAATATCAATCTGGATAATGGCCCTGATGTTTTAGAAAATCTATCATACGAGATTTTTGAATATCTAAATGCGCTTATGGCTCCGATAGTAACAGGCGAAGAAATGAGTAAAAGCGAATATCTGGATCTTATAACTATGTTTTACAATAAAGCAATAAGTGATGAAATTGCAGCATCCAGGATTCGCGTTTCCATCGAGTTTCCCGGACCCGTAACCGCCGTCAGGGGAGGCACCTTCACCGGGCGAAGAGCAAACTTTGATATACCGCTGGTGGATCTTCTGGTTGCGGAAACGCCGTTAATTTATGAAGTCACCTGGAATTAGACGCTTGAACATGATGACATAAATCTGTACACTGTCACTATGGCAACACCAACATTAGGCGAACGTATCGCCGAAATCAGAAAAACTTATTCAATTAGCCGGGAAGATCTGTCTGAACGCTCCGGTGTTTCAGTCGACTTAATCACAAAAATAGAAGATGACGGACTTATTCCTGATCTTGCTCCGCTCATTAAAATATCCAGGGGGCTAGGCGTACGCCTGGGCACACTCCTTGACGATCACAAACAACTGGGACCTGTAATTTGCAGAGCAGGGGATACTGTAGCTTCCACCCGTTTTAAAACAGGGCTTCCGGAAGGTGCCGTTTCTTCAGGGCATCATGGCATGAGTTTTAACGCACTTGCTTCTGATAAAACCGGACGCCATATGGAACCGTTTATCGTTACAATTCAGGCTGATGCAAAGCAGGATAAATCCACGCACGAAGGCGAAGAATTCATCTATGTAATGGAAGGAACCCTTACGCTGGAATACGGTACTGATAAAGAAACATTAAATACAGGCGACTGCGTTTATTACGATTCGATTGTTCCGCATAAAGTTTTTTCTGCAAACAGCGATCCTGTAAAAATTTTAGCGGTCATTTATACGCCTGTTTAATTAAAAGGAATAGAACATGGAATATATAGAAAAGACTCTGAGCCAGGTTTTACGCGAAAAGACTCAAGCGAATCCGGATCACGATTTTCTTGTTTATGCCGATCGCAATCTTCGTTTTACATACTCGGAATTTAATAAAAGAGTAGACGATCTTGCAAAAGGTTTTCTTGGCATGGGCGTTAAAAAAGGAGATCATGTTGGTATATGGGCGACAAATGTACCGGACTGGAATACAGTTCTGTTTGCATGCGCAAGAATAGGCGCTGTACTTGTTACTATCAATACAGGTTACAAAACACACGAGCTGGAGTTTGTATTAAAGCAATCGGACATGGTATGCCTGTGTCTTACCAACGGCTGGCGCGATTCTGATTATATCGCAATGGTAAACGAACTTGTTCCTGAATTAAAAACTTCCAACAGAGGACAAATTGATTCTGAAAAATTTCCGTTTTTAAAATATGTCGTACACATAGGTCAGCAGAAACACCGCGGCATGTTTAGTTTTAACGAACTTTTGCTTCTTGGTCAGCACACAGACTCTGCGCAGTTA
>WQXC01000112.1 GCA_009785045.1 Treponema sp.
AAGATCCGCCAAATTTTAGTACGTACATATTAACCTCTACTTAATTTTACTCCCATTGAATATTACATAATTATTCGATACTTTTACAGTAGGAAAACCTCTAAAACATGAAAAACGATTCAGAAAAAAAATGTATTTATTTTGATTGGGCTGCCTCAAGTCCGGCTGTTCCGGCTCCTGTAGATACTGCCCTGCTGTTTGGAAACCCGTCTTCCCTGCACAGCGAAGGCAGAGCGGCAAAAAACGCCCTGGAAAACGCAAGGACCCGCTGTGCGGCTGTTTTAAAAGTACCGCCCGAAACGCTTTATTTTACATCCGGCGGAACAGAATCCAATAGTATTGCGCTTTTTTCCAACCTTAAACGTCCCGGCAAAGGCAGGGTTATTTCGTCTCTTGCAGAACATGCATCTGTGCGGGAAGCTATGGAAACCCTGGAAAAAATGAGCAAGCCTGTTGGTTGTATTACCGTAGATTCTGCAGGCAGGGTGACTCCTGCTTCCCTGGAAAAAACACTGCAAAAATATAACGATGTTCGCTTTACAGCGATTATGGCAGTAAACAACGAAACTGGCGCCGTTACAGATATTGCTGCTTTAACCGGCGCACTTCGCGCTTCTTCGCAAAGTTCCGCGCCAATTCACTTTCATTGCGATCTTGCGCAAGCAATCGGAAAAATACCAGTTGATATTACCGGCTGGGAGATAGACTCCGCTTCCATAAGCGCTCATAAAATAAACGGACCGCGCGGAATAGGGCTATTGTATTTACGAAAACCAATAGAAGTTTTCTATTCCGGCCATCAGGAAAACGGAATACGCGGCGGCACAGAAAATGTAGCCGGCGCTGTCGCTCTTGCAGACTGCCTGGAAAAATACGCTAACGAGCAGACAGTCTTAACAGAGCACGCGCGCGCCAAAGTTAGGTGGAATAAACTTATTACATCGCTTTGCGCAAATAGCCGCTTTAGAATAATTCCAGCAGAACGCAAGGCAGATGACGACTCTTTTTCTCCTTACATTTTACAGGCAGCATTTAAAGATATTCCCGGCGAAGTCATGGCGCGCGCTCTTGACGACCTTGGTTTCGCGGTCTCCACAGGTTCTGCATGCTCATCATCATCGCCGGAACGCCCTGTCCTTGTCGCAATGGGCGTAGAAGAAAACTTAAGAATCGAAGGCATTCGAATCTCGCAAGGCTACACCACCACCGACGAAGACATCGACCTTTTACTTGGCGCGATAGCAGAGGTCTTAAAGTTCTTGTGATGGTTGAAATAGTCCGCGGTTTAACGCGGAGGGACGCGGAAAATACTATTCTACTTTTGTCCAAAATGCATTCTCACCTGGGTTGGAAGTAGTGTATGTTCCTGCACCGCCGCCTGCGGCAAAATAAACAAAGAGTGCGTGATCCTGACCACCTGCGTAGTAAGTAGCGCTGCCCTGCCTCACATACTATTCTTTATTACTGTAATTCTCCATTAACTACTTTTATTGTGTTATTAGTAAAAGCATTGCTTCCGCTGACGGTTAATGGTATATCAGTACCGTTCCATGTTTCACCAGAAAAGGTTCCGTATTGAACTGCGTTGCTAGTACCTGCTTTGTATAATACTGCTCCTGTCGTAGAATCTGTTCTATTTCTAATAGTAGTATCAGCCTCGTCTATGCCATAAATAATTCCGTTTGTTATACGAAAATTTCCTGATCCCGTCACATATACCCCACCGCCGAAGCGGTCTGCACTATTGCCAGAAATTTCACCGCCGTTCATAATAAAGGTTCCAGAATCAATGTAGACTCCGCCCCCCAATGAATTATTGTTACCCCATCTGGAGAAAACAAGATTATTAGAAATTTTTCCATCGTTCATTATAAAAGTTCCACTAGAATTATACACACCGGCACCGTAAGCATTACCAGAAGTATTAAAAGCATGATTACCAGAGATTTCTCCGTCATTCATAATAAAGGTACCAGTATTATATACACCACCACCTCTTGGAGTACCGGTATCAGAATCACATGTGTTCGCAGTGATTACTCCTCCATTCATTGTAAAGGTTCCATAGTTTTCTACTGCACCACCCATTATAGAACCTGTAGCAGCCATTTTATAATTTCCAGATAATTTTCCAGCGTTTAATACTATTGTTCCATAATTACAAATCAACGAATTGTTGTTAGAAGATCTTCCATTTAAAACAAGATTATCACTATCTATTATTAGTGTCTGAAAATATGTAATTCAGAACAAATTTCCTACACTGGTAAGAAAAAGCCTGCCAGAGCCTTTTAATGTTACACTCAAGGAGGAGCCGCTTGCGGTTGTGCCAAAAGAATTTGTCGTCCTTCCTGCTACTCCGATTTCTCCGCTAATAGTTAAAGTATAGCTACCTGTTCTCCCAATAAGCTGTGATAAAGCAGCATTCCAATCATTAGTAGTAATTATAGTAAGAGCATCCGCATCGCGGTTTTCAGTGTGAGCAGAATCGCGTTTACAAGTTCTTGTTTCTTCTCCCGCAAATAAGAAAGTTGCGGTCGTTATCCAATCACCCCAATCACAACCGTTTGTAACGGCTATTCCTGTGTCTAACAGATAATTACATCTGCTACAAAGTAATTCTTTTTCACCATTATTTGTGCAACCAGGTTCTATTGTTATTTGCCATTCACCATCGTCGTGTCCAAGTGCAGGAATTTCATCTGCTTCTGTATGCTCGCACCCATCACGAGTACAATCCCGTGATCCAATTCCAGTTTCATAACAATTGGGTTCTTCTGTTACGCCGTACCACTCTCCCCAAATATGACTAAGTTCACCTGTTTGAAATGGATGCTCGCATAGCTGGCATATAGTTGCGGCAGTACAGTCATTACCAACCTGCGGTATATGTACTGTTTGATCGATTGGAATGATTGTGTTTGGGTCGGTATTGTAGCAGTCTAAACAATACCTCATTCCAATTCCAGTTTCATTACAGTTAGGTTCTTTCGTTACGCCGTACCATTCTCCCCAGGTGTGTATATCAAAATCACGAGGAATCCAGGTTTGTGGGGAAATTTCACCACAGTGCATACAATACTGTGTTCCAATTCCATTGTTCCAGCAAGTTGGAGAAACATCTACAAACCACTCTCCCCAACTGTGCATACATCTATCATCGCATGCCACAATAACAAACCCGATAAAAATAGCTAAAGCTATAATTCCAATTTGTAAAAGTTTATTTTTCATTAAAAAACCTCCATTTTCTATTAAGATTCTATTATATATCGCTATCAGTAATACTACTATGTCTTATAGAAACTTTGCAAGAGGTTTTGATAAGTTAAACTATAAAATATGTTATGACAAATTTAAGAGCACTTTTAGCCCAAAATATCAAAAAAAGGCGTGAAAAACTAGGCATTTCACAAGCAAAATTAGCGGAAAAAGCCGATACTTCCACCAATTATATTGCCCAAATTGAACAACAAAACAAATTTCCCTCATCAGAAATGCTTGAACGAATAGCATTAGCTCTTGAATTTGACAGTTCAGAGCTATTCTCTGTAGGACCATATCCAGTAAAAGCCCTACAGAAGTTTCAAGAAGGGGTAAAAGCAGATATAGAAAATAGACTGGAAAAACTTATAAAATCTAATAAATTATAGACTCTTTCGCTTTTGGTTAATTCATAGAATAATAAGGCAGCAGGAACACCTGTGTTCCCGCAATATCACGAAGGATTAGTAAAGTGCGACAGTGTGCGTGGAATGAGTTATTAACTCATTATTATTGATAAATCCGCGTAAATCAGCGGACACTTTTCTTCTGTGACCTCTTTTACTTTGTGCCTCTGTGAGAAATTTTTGGATATAATAGATTTGTAATTATTCTTTGAGCAAATTGGGGGGGGGGGGGAAATTGAGAATTACTAATATTTATGGCTGTTATTTTGCTCATTGTTAGAATATTACAACACATTGTATATGATTGTCAATGTATCTTTCTGCATCTGAACCAAAAATATTAAAAATTTTAAACTTTTTTCATTTTCATTCAAGCAAAACGGCACTCTCGATGCCATATAAGAGTATCAATTTTTTGGAGGAAAAACTATGAAAAATGATACTTTTGTTTCTCCGCTGGAAGACTTTGCTTTTAAGCAGATCTTTGGAGAGCAGCAAAACATCGACATCACAAGGGCTTTTCTTAAAACCCTGCTGGATGTCCCCGCGGACGAGTATGACAAGCTCACTATTGTCAATCCAAACCTTGGTAAAATGTTCAGGCAAGGAAAATCAGGTATTGTGGATATAAGGCTTACTACAAAGTCAAAAAAAATAATCCACATCGAATTGCAGGTTGAAAAAAGAACCAACATGAAAAACAGGATCATGTATTACTTAACAAAGCAAATAAGTGATCAACTTAAATGGGGTGACGACTTTAAAAAGCTGCACCAGGTAATTAGCATAGTAATCTGTAATCATGTTCTTTTGGATGAAGAGGAATCTTACATTAACGATTATGAACTTCGTAACAAAAACAACAATTCCTTTACAGATCTGCAAAAACTGATTATACTGGAATTACCAAAGCTTCCTGAGGCAGAAGACGGCGCTTTATGGCCTTGGCTTAGGTTTTTAATGTGTAAAAAGAAGGAGGAATATGAGATGTTAAAAAAGAAGTACCCGGAACTTGAAAAACCGGTAAAGTACGCTCACAAGATGTCCTTACTGGAAAGATGGCGCGACGAACGATTTCATAGAAACCTCGCAAAGATAGATGAAGAATGTCTTTATGAGCAGATTAGGTTAGATGCGCGTGAAGCAGAAAGTAAAAAGTGGCAGGCTGTTGTTGCTGATATGAAAACAGAAATCGAATCACTTCGCTCGCAGCTAGCCGAACTGTCTAAGAAGTAATAGTTACAGTTAGAACCAAGGACCGCTGTCGTAAGGCAGCGGTACCCCTACTTAACCAGCTCATAATCGCTAAGCGATTCGTCGATTAGGGGTTCAAGTTCCAGTTTTTCGTACAATTCGTTGGCTTCCTGGACATTTCCGTGCAGGACAGGGTGCGGCGGGCTAAAAAGTGTGCAGCAATCTACAAACGGCTGTATTGATGTTTCGTAAGTGCCGATTCGTTTTGCTTCCAGGATAAT
>WQXC01000113.1 GCA_009785045.1 Treponema sp.
CTCTTATTCTTTCTTTCTCGCCCATTGGTAATCTCCCTGCCACTTTTGCCTCCAAGGACATTTTACCAAAAGGGGACATTTCTACTGGTTTCTTAGGGGGACATTATCACAAATTTTCTACAGTCTTTTTTATAAATACCGTACCTCGATTCCGTCAAGTGAAACACTGCCGTAAGTGTAAGTTGATGTTCCTTTTCCTTCGAAGGATTAAAATACTTATTGTCTGAGAACAAAAACACACATTGACTCATCAATAAAAAGCAGTATATCATCAATTTAAATGAAAAACATTAGTAAAAAATTAATTATTAGTTTTGTTACAGTCGTATTCCTCGTATCATGTATTACATATAATCTTGATTCGATTGTAAGAGTGCAGCAGCCGGATAATATTACCTGCGGAGCGGCATGTGTAAAAATGGTTATGGATTATTATTTTTCCAGTTCAGAAGGTGTTTTTGAAATTTTTGATAAAGTCTCCGGTACAGGTCCAAAGGGATTAACCAATTTAACATACAAAATGACATCATATTTTGACAGTTATAACCTATATTCAAGTATAATACGTTTTTCAGATTTAAAAACCATACTGGAATATTGTGATACATATCAGATTCCGGCAATAATGCAAATACATGCAACCGGTGACATCTCTTTGGGGCATTATGTTGTATTCATACAGTATAAGACAGATGAAGGATTGGTAAAAATCAGAGATCCGGCAGATGCTGCCAGAGAATGGATAAATTATGCAGATTTGGAATATAGTTTTCTAAAGTTATCGCCGGATTTTGAAATCGGCGGTAATATAATTATTTTGGCAAGCAAATCAATAAAAAACAAACAAAAGTACATATGCAGCAGGTGCAATAAAGAAAACATCATAGACAAATCAATTATGGACGCAATAACCTTCCTGTACTGTATAAACTGCGAAGCCGCTATTTCCATATGGAATTAACATTGCAATAAATACCGGTAAGCCTGGTGCCGGAAAACGTTCCCCCTGAACGAAGTATCTGTTCTGGAAACTTCGCACTTTGTGCTCGTTGAAGGTTCCCGGAGTGAAGGGGGCGTGTTTCCGGCACCTGGCTCATCAATTTTTTTCTATATTCAGCGTAAATTTCGACCGATATTCATAGTAGGAGTATTACTATGGAAATCGGAGCAATTCCACATCATACTTTCCCCAGCGTAGGCTATGCAATAAGCGCCGGTGAAGGCAGAATGTCCCTTCCGGTATCCCCTGGAATGGTTATTTACTCCCATTTAAGGCATGTTTCCGGCACACCTGCCCCGGAAGGTACCCAGGGCGTTAATATCTCCAAATTAAGAATCCTTGACACCATGATTGAGAACTTATCCAGAATGAAAAACCAGCCTGCCGAGGAATTCGGCAACATGGACGGCACCGACGAGAGCCGGATAAACGAATTAATTGAGCAATATCATACACAAATAAAAGAAACCCAATCAGGCATTTATGCCCCAACTGCACCTGCTACCGGGCTGCTTTTTAACATCGCTGTATAAACAATTACGGCCAAATTTCTGTGTGTAAAGTACAACGTCCCATATTGCCGGTGAACCTGGAAACCTCGATATAATAAGTTCCGGCATTAAGCCTGTGCCTGATTAAAGCATTTGCGCCGTCACCGGAATCATCGTCTTCTGCAAGTAAAATCCCGTTACTGTCGTAAAGTTTCATGTAGGTATCCATGCTGCCTTTGGTCTGAACTACAAAATTGACATTTGCACGGGTTGATTGATAAATAAACCATCTGGATTCAGAAGATGTATGAAAAAACACATTAGCGACTTCACCAAGCCTGACAGGCACCGAACGCGAACGCTCTGTGTTTCTTTCATCCGGAGGAAAGGCGGCAAAATTAGCAAAAATCCGGTATGGACCGTTTGTACTTTCGCTGTATCCCTTTACTTTAAAATAAAATGTCGAGCCAGACGCTGCAGCTACTTCAATTTTGGCATTGGTTCCTTCTCCGCCATCATCATCTTCTGCAATAAGTGCAAACTGAGTATCATAAGCTTCCATGTAAGTATCAGTACTGCCATCGGTTTCTACCGTTAGAATGCCGGAAGCGGCAGCTGTTATACTGTACCAGATTTCTGCTCCCGGGTTAATATTTCCGGGTATGAATGAACCGGTTTGAAGCTGCACCATTTGCGGAAGAGACCTGTGATAAGCTAAAATGCGGAAAAGGCCGCTTACGCTATCACTATAACCCCTTAATTTAAAAAGATACGTCGCGTCACGTGTAACACGTATCTCAATTTTGGCATTGGATCCTTCCCCGCCGTCATCATTCTCTGTGATTAATTTACGACCAGAATCGTAAGCTTCCAGATAAGTATCTATATTGCCTGTTGTTTCCACAACTAAAATACCTGTTTCGGTTGGTTTTACACTGTACCAAATCTCCTGACCTGCAGCTAAAGTTTCATTAAAAAACGAATCTATACGCAGCTCTTTGGCATTTTGAGAAAAAGCGATATTGGAAACAGCAAATAATAAAACAATAAAAAGAAAATTTATTTTTCGAATCATAAAATACTCCTTTTGATACTTCTGCAAAGTATAATACCACAAAAGAGCATTGTTGGATATAAGAATTATAAATTATTTAAACGATTACAAGTGACCAGGGTCAAGAATAATAATATCTACCCGGCGGTTATTTGAACGGCCTTCTTCGGTATCGTTGTTGGAAACCGGCGCTGTAGAAGAAAAACCTGCAATTTGAAAATTGCTCTCGTTTATGCCAAGCGCAGTCAGATATCTAAGCACCGCTCTTGAGCGTTCAGCCGATAACTGCCAGTTATCTTCCCAGGGGCCATTGGGGTCTACGTCGATTGAGTCAGTATGACCTTCTATTCTGAATTTTCTGCCCGGTAAATCGTTAAGGTAAGTTCCAAGACGCAAAAGAATATCTCTTGTCGCCTCGATATTTATCCGCGCGCTTGCAGGATAGAAAAATGCATCTCCTGCCAGAGTAATAACAAGCCCGCGTTCATCATGAGTAACTTTTATTTTATTGGATCGGATTTCAGGTGAAAAAACAGAAACAGCTCTTCTAAGAGCAGTTCCCATAACCCTGCCGCGTTCCATCGAAGGCAGGGACATTACAGTGTTGCCAAGGTCGGCATTACGGCCGGCAGAAATGGTAAACCCACCAGTTAAAGAGCCGATACCGCCCTGCCGCATTGACGTAGAAATTGCATCAAGCTGCGCCTGGGTAATATCATCGGGATTGAAAAGAATGACGAAGAAGCAGAGCATGAGCGTGATCATGTCGGCGTAAGTGGTCATCCAATCGCCGGCAGAATCCGAACTCTGTTTTTTTCCCTTGCGCGCCATGTTTACCTCTTAACCTTTACTTAGCACGGCTTTAGCCGTGCACTAAAATCGAAAATGAAACTTGTTTCATTATTAATCCTTAAGCAGTTCAGCTTCCATTGTCTTGCGAAGCCCAGGACTAAGGTAAGCCAAAAGTTTCATTGCAAGAATACGGGTATTATCACCAGCCTGAATGGAAAGAACCCCTTCTATAATCATTTCTTTTACAGATGTCTCATAAGTATCTTGTCCCTGTAATTTTTTTGCCCAGGGCATAACTGTCGTATTTGCAACAATCGAACCGTATAGAGTCGTGATAAGAGCCATCGCCATGTTAGGACCAATAGACGCTTTATCATCAAGGTTTGATAACATGTTTACAAGACCGATAACCGTTCCCATCATTCCGAAACCGGGAGCAAGAGCTGCCCAGCCGTTAAGCATGTTAATATTTACCATGTGACGGCTTTGCATCTGGGTTAATTCCAGTTCCATAAGATCGCGGATAATAGTCTGGTCTGTGCCGTCAACAACAAGGCGAAGACCTTTTTTCATAAACTCATCTTCAAGGTCTTCAAGTTCGTCTTCCAAAGCAAGCAAACCTTCACGGCGGGCTTTTTCGGAGAAAGCAACAAGTTTTTGAATAATTGCCTGTTCATTAAATGACGGTATGCTAAAAGTACGTTTAATAATACTGAATGCGCCAAGAGCGGTTCCCCAACTGTTGGCGACCATAACCGCAAAATAAGATCCTACGATAACAAGGGCGAAAGACGGCAAGTTTAAAAGACGTATAAAACCAATCATACCGCCGGCAGTATTTACAGCGGTAAAAACCAACATACCAAAAGCGCCAATTATACCAACGACGGTTGCTAGATCCATACTTTCACTCCTGTACAATCGAAGGACCTATCCGTTTCCGGTAGGTCTCGATTTTTTCCAAAACATCATCCGCTTCATTTCGGACAATGTGGGTTTTTCCTGACATCATTACCAGAGTTGTATCCGGACGGATTTCTATACATTCAATCTGATGAGGGTTGATGTAATATTCTGTCCCGTCAAGTCTGGTTACATTTATCATATCACAAATTTACAGAAACAGGGAGGTATTACCTCCCTTATTTCCATCTCCTATTTTTTTACCGCTTGAGCGTTAATAACTCTTGCAGCAACTGGTCTGCGGTTTGTATGGTCTTTGAATTGGCCTGGAAACCGCGCTGAGTAACAATCATGTCTACAAACTGATCCGCCATGTCTACGTTGGACATTTCCAATGTACCGGCGATAATCTTTCCTTTTCCGGCAATGCCAGAAGGACCGATGTTCGCAAGACCTGAGTTATTGGAAACACGGAAAGTGTTATCTCCGGCTTTTTCCAAACCGCCCTGGTTTGCAAAACTTGCCATAGCAACCTGTCCGATTGATCTTGTTGTGCCGTTTGAATAAACGCCTGTGATTGTGCCTGACTGATCGATCTTAAAGTTTTCAAGATAACCCATTGTGCGGCCGTCCTGTTCTACCATTTTGGTGGAACTGGCTTCTGCATACTGGGTAATTGAGTTAGTAAATCCGCCAACCTGGCCCAAATTAAGAACAAATTCCTGCCTGACAGGAGTACCGTCTTCGTTCGGGGTTGCATTCTGAACATCAAAAGCGACATTCATCTGCACAAGCCCTGTGCCGCCGGATACGTTACCTGCTCCGTCTTCTGCAGAAAGCAATGTTCCGTTGTTGGAAAAGTTAACTATAAAAGTTGTAGGTCCGCC
>WQXC01000114.1 GCA_009785045.1 Treponema sp.
AATCGTTTTGCCTGGCTTCTCACAGAGAAAGGTTATAATGTAAACGAAATATTAACTCTTACATTTACAAAGAAAGCAGCAGTTGAAATGAATAAAAGGATTTATTCGCTGCTTTCAGAAATTGCAGAAACAGAAACAGGAATTAAAGCAGACAGAGCAAAAATTGCTCTTAACGATTTTATTCATGCAAGAATTCAAACTCTGGATTCGTACAGCGCCTCTATTGTAAAACAATGCGCGCCCAGATACGGCATAAGCCCGGATTTCTCTATCGACGAAGAGCGCTGTAAATCTCTTGCTCTGGAAATTTCATATCCGTTTTTTATCGCACGCCGCCGTCATCCTGCTATAGAAAAACTTTATTCCGACAACTACCCCAATTCTATTGTAGGCGAAATTTTTGCCTATTTTTTATTTCATTACGGACAGATTGATAAACCAAGAGATTTAATTTCTGATGTAAAAAAACAATTTGATATCATTTGCGCTGAATGGAAAAATATACACGAAGAACTTTTATCGGTTTTACGGGAAACAGAAGAATTAATAAACGAAGATAATCATCTTCTTCCGGAACTTGTTCCAATTTTTGAATATTATAACAGGGAGAAAATAACTATTCCCGGCGCAGATGAAATACGTGATTATTTAAATTACCTTTTGAACCTTCCAAAGGATTGTATTAAGAATGCAGAATCACATAAATTACAAAAAGTGCTTGTAACGTTTATTTATTTTTTGGATAAATTTAATTCTCATTCCTTAAGTTTACAAAGAGGTAAAAAATCTCCCAACCCGGTTAAAGATAATGTCAAACTTATCCGTAACATTTTTGAAAAACTTTTTTCCATGTCAATTTCCTGTATGCAGGCAGGTTTTACAATTTCCATTATGAACCTGCTTACAGAACTGCAAAATATTTATCTTGTAAAAAAAAGAGCGGAAGGTGTTCTTACTTTCCGTGATGTGGCGAGCCTTTCCAGAACCATTCTAATTGAACAGAAAGATATAAGGCAAAGCGAAAAGGAAACGTTTAAAACAATCATGATAGACGAATTCCAGGATAATAACGAACTGCAAAAAGACATCCTTTTTTTATTAGCAGAAAATTTAAATAAAAGCAGCGGCGCTGTGCCGGAAGCAAAAGACCTTAGCCCTGACAAACTTTTCTTTGTTGGTGACGAAAAACAATCAATCTATTTGTTCCGCGGCGCCGATGTGTCAGTTTTTAGAAAATTAAAAAACGAAATTAAAAGTTCAGATCTTCCATTAAAAATAAATTACCGTTCTTCTCCGCATTTAATAGGCGCATACAATGCGATCTTTGGAGGTTGTGATTTTGATCCAACGGGAAACTCAGAGTTACATTATAATCCGTCTGTCTTTGCTCCGCCTCAGTCCCTGCCGGTTTATGAAGCGGAATATACAACTCTGGAAGCAGGCTGTAAAAACGAAGGGTCTTTATCTATATGTTTATTAAATAAAAAAGAAGAAGTGGCGGATGTATTAACCAGGTTATCCTCTTACGAAAACGAAGCGCGGTTTGTATCAGAAAAAATATACGAACTGCTGAATATTACCAAAGAGCAAAAATATCAGCCAAAAGATATCGCTATCCTTCTTCGTGACAGCACACATCAATATTTATACGAAAAACATCTTAGAGCTCTGGGTATTCCTTACATTTGCGAAAAAGTTAACAACCTGTTTTACGGAGGACCTGTAAACGATATAATGGCAGTACTGCGCCTTGCAGCTCATCCCATGGACAGAGCTGCTTATGCAGAAATGCTCAGATCTCCCTTTGCAGGGTTATCATTGCCGGGTACTGCCATGTGCATGTCGTTTCTATGCAGCAATGAAAATGAAACGGAACCATTTAACGATATACCACTGGATTTTCTTGATACTGCTGATAAAGAGAAATACATTAACGGAAAAAAAGTTTTTTTATCGATAAACGAAAGCAGCAAAAGTAAAAGTGTAAGCGAGCTTGTAAGTGAATTATGGTACGAAGCGGGTTATCGTTATGAAACAGAATGGAATCCGCAGACAGCCGCATACAAAGAGATGTACGATTATCTTTTTCATCTGGCGGCAAAAGCCGACATGGAAAACCAAGGGCTTGCGTCATTTACCGATATTATGATTGCATTAAGAGACAGCGGCGGTCAATTATCTTCTGATACTGCAATTCCGCTGGAACGTCCAAGCGCTGTTCATTTAATGACAATACACAAAAGCAAGGGTCTTGAGTTTCCGGTAATTTTTCTTTGCTGCTGCGGAAAAAAAAGCCAGCCGGATAAATGCGATGTGGTATACTTTTCTGAAACAACAGGTATCGCATTCAGTCCTCCAGCACCGCCTGAATGCAGGTTAATTTCCTCAAAACGAAGCAATTACTTTTGGGAACGGGTAAATGAAGAAATCAAAAGAAAAAGAACTGCGGAACTTCGCCGTCTTCTGTATGTGGCGATGACAAGAGCCAGAAATGAATTGTACATAACTGGTTCAATTGACATAAAAGACACAAATGAAACGGATGATTTTTCATTAAAATTAAAATACGATATTGAGTCTAAACATGAAAATAAAGAAAAATATATAGACGGCGATTCCATATTATATAACGACACATTGTTTGGTATTTTGCTGCCGGCAATTGTCTCAACCATTCCCGCAGAGGGATATAATAAAAAAACTTGCTTTTTTAACCTGGAAGAAATACCGGTATATACGGAAGAATATATAAAGAAACAATTATTAAAAAGCGGCGGTCCTGTTAATAATAAAAAAAGTTTAAATGATTTTATTAATAGAAACGAAAAGTTTTATGAAAATGCAATTGTAACAAAAACTCCGTTCCTTCGTAAAAACCATATAGCGCCGGCATCCATAAACAGCAATTCGGCGGAAACAGCTTCTTCCCGGGAAACACGTTCGTACAAAAACGCTGTTGTTAACAAGGAGTATTCCGGAGAATCATCAAGTGATATTTTTAATAAGGTTGATTCTATACTTGCACGTTTTTTACAAAACAGCGATGAAACACCGGATAAAATAAACTCCGGCAGTTTTGGAACAATCGCGCATATATGTGTTGAAGCTCTTTTAAATAATCAGGAAGTTATAATACCGTCCAATATTTCAGGTTTAATTGCTCCTGCAGAATTAACGGCTCTTTTGGAAAACGGCAATGAACTGGCGCACCGTTTTTTAGACTCTCCGCTGGGAAAAATTGCTGTAAACGCAGCTATAAGAGAAAATGAATTTTCATTCCGATCTCTTATAAAAAATACAGAAGGCAAAGAAATATTTATAAATGGTACTGTTGACCTATTATTTGAAGACGAAACTTCGATTCATGTAGTTGATTTTAAAACAGACAGCAGAGAAATACCCGGAGAACATACTGTGCAAATGTCCTGTTATTACCATGCTATATCAACACTTTTTGCAGCTCCAGTAAAAAAAGATTGCCGCGTATGGATTTATTATCTGCGGACAGGTCATGCAGTTGAAATAACAGAAAGAGCGAAGCATTTTAACCTGATAAACCGGATATTTGATTAATATAATCAATTGCTGTTTTGACTTTTTTAATGTAAAATATATTAACAGGGGGAAATCATGGGCAAATTTAATGTGGATGAACTTGCTAATTTTGCAAGGCATTACGGGTTTCATTACGACAGCATCAATCCTCATGCCCTGGTAAAGGAAATATTGACTGATATGGAAAGGGGGCTTGAAGGAGCAGCATCCAGCCTTCCGATGATTCCATCCTATATTTCTCCTGTCACCAGCCTACCTCCGGGAAAAACAGTTCTTGCTCTTGATGCAGGCGGAACCAATTTACGCTCAAGTCTTGTTTATTTTAATGAAAACGGCGAGGCGATAGCGCAAGGTACAAAAAAAAGCCCTATGCCAGGCACAGAAGGCCCGTTAAGCGCATCTGAATTTTTTGGTGTAATTGCCGATGCTGCTCTTCCTCTTTTAAAGGATGCAAAAGTAGAAGGAATTGGGTTTACTTTTTCTTACCCCATGGAAATTACTTCCGATGCAGACGGTATTTTACTTGCATTCAGCAAAGAAGTTGACGCTCCCGATGTAATCGGAAAATTAATCGGCAGGGGGCTTAGGGAAGCTCTTGCAGCAAAAGGCTGCAAATATAACGGTCCTATCGTATTATTAAATGATACTGTCGCTACCCTGCTCTCCGGTCTTGCAACAATCCCGCCCGACGGCGAATCTACGCGCACACGCAATGATTTTGGAACAGAAAACGGTCCTGTTATAGGTTTTATTTTAGGCACCGGTTTTAATACAGCATATCCGGAAATAAATATACCAAAAATAAAGTTTCATTCAAGTTCATCGCCGCAAATTATAGTATGCGAAACCGGCAACTTTAATGTCCATTACCGCGGCCAGCTTGATATAGAGTATGACAGCACAACTAAAAATCCCGGCGGATATTTTCTGGAGAAAGCGACTGCCGGCGCATATCTTGGTCCTTTAACTCTGCACATACTAAAACAGGCGGTAAAAGATAAATTAATACAATTTAAAAAATCAGATGAACTTTTGTCTATGCCTCACCTTGAATCAAGGTTTTTAAATGAATTTACACATGCTCCCCTTTCAGCGCAGGGGCAATTGGGTTCGCTTTTTGCACATAACGAACATGATGCTCTTGCCGCAGTGCAATATATTACTTCCATAGTAACAGAACGCGGCGCTATTTTTTCGGCTGCTGTACTGGCTGCTACAGTCGAACGCATTAATCACGGCTACGAGCCTTATTCGCCTGTTCGTATCGCTGTAGAAGGCACAACCTACATGATTTATAAAGGCATGCGCCGCTCTCTGGAATCCTACCTGCATCAAATGCTTTACAAAGATAAACCCCGCCCCTATGTTATATCGCCGGTGGAACAGGCAAGCCTCTTTGGCGCTGCAGTAGCGGCGCTTAGCAGAAAATAAATAAACAGAGGAAAATATGGATAAAGAGATACGAATACCAACACGCAGCGAAGTAGCTGCCGCCGATACCTGGGATCTTTCAACGCTTTTTACAGATGATGAAACATGGAATG
>WQXC01000115.1 GCA_009785045.1 Treponema sp.
ACGCAGCGAAAACCTGTGTACAAAATCATAGCGATCTGGAAAGACAGTATGTAAGGAAAAAGTAACCTGATATGTCCTTTTTAGGTCTCTATACCTTACACTTTTTGACTTCTGAGAAGAATGAAGATCTGTCAGGTAGTAGGTGTATTTGTTTAAGAAATTAACACGTACTACTCCTGTTTCCAGCCGTTCTTCACAGTGCATTTCAACGTTAACCTGGTCACCGCCGTCTACGGTACAGTTAACGTCAAAGCGTTCTGCTTTTTCTTCGATATCCATTACAGGAAGTTCATTGTTTCGTACTTGTACATCGGTTACATTCTGTTCGATGACAGTAGAAATGATGTCGATTAAGACCTGCTTTGCATTAGGGTGAGTAAGCAGAGTCTTAAAGATCCGGTCGTCTGAGGGCGGGAGAATTTCCGCGTCCATTGGTAATATAGCCATTTTTTGCTCCTTCGCGCGAGACTTCCCCGCGCCAGCGTGTAAACGCTGTTGTTGATTTGAGACAGAAAAAACTGTCATACTTATATGGCGCGCAGATGGTCTGTTGCTTGACTGAAAAACGAGAAAAATGAAAGATTTTTGAAAGTTTTTGCTTTTTTACTTAATCAGTGTGTAGGATATTATTATAAGTCATTTAACACAGGTGAGAGCATGGGCGGATCGGCAAAACATTTTTGCCGCGCCCACAGAAGTTACTAAAGTAACTTCTGCTTTTTCCATAATTGTTACTATTATTGGGGCTACGGCGTTAATAATTTTAAAATAGCTGCCCTTACGGGCGCTGATAATTGCCGCCCCGCTGTAGAGACTGCGTAGCAGGCTCGGAAGCGGACTCTTTGCAAAGTTTTGACGAGTCGCAGCATGCGCTCGCCTGTGACAAATCAACATGTAATATTTCCGCTGCGTTCTTCGTGCCTCTGTGAGAACACTTCTCTAAATCTTCTCCGCGTAAATCTGCGAAAAGCAAGAGGGGAACCTCGGCTTTTAGCCTCGGTGTCGGTTCCGCCACGAACCTAAGGTTCTTAGGCTCGGTTGAGATTCCGTGGACTCTTTTCTTCCTGCTTTTTATATATATACTCTTCTAGATCAGTTATCTTTTATTTTTATATTCATTCAGCATTTTATCAAAATTCAAACGGTCTAAGAAATCCAAAAAAAGAACAGAATAGTCTGTTAGGATACTATCCCCTTTAGTGAAATGTTTTTTATCATAGTTTTCAAAAGTCTCTACCATTTCTATTATACTATGTTCATCTATATTTGTTTGACTGGTGCTGTCTTGTTCTTCTATTACAGCATTAATCAGCTTATCAGCTATTTGCCATGTAAAATTATTTTGTACTCGTGTTGCGGTTGTTCCACCTAGCCTTAAAAATAATTCGTAATAATATGCAAAATGGCAGATTTCGTGTGCTAAAATAATTGATGATAATATATTAAAAGCATCTCCTTTTATTTTATTAACATCAATATATATGGTAAATGTATATCCGTTCCGTGAAGCGATTTTTGCTGAATCATCTGATAATACCCCCAAAACAACTCTGTCTTTTGGTAATTCCTTTGGGATAATAGCTATGGAGAAAAAATCTTGCGCTGCCAGTGATATTTTAAGACCAAATTCTGTTCCTGTACAACGCGCATTTTTTGTTTCCGAACTAAAAAATTGACCTGCTAGGCAATCCAGCAGGTCATGAAAAAGGATTGCTTTGATCATTTTTGAGTTTTACGCCTTTCATCAAATTCTTTACACAG
This sequence comes from Treponema sp., assembly GCA_009785045.1. Taxonomy (GTDB): domain Bacteria; phylum Spirochaetota; class Spirochaetia; order Treponematales; family Breznakiellaceae; genus WQXQ01. The sequence continues at coordinate 1,762 of WQXC01000115.1, forward strand.
CTCGCTGCCGTGTTCTTGTGTTAGTTTTGTTGCGAGTTCAAGAGTATCAATACTAACGCTGTAATCGTCTGACGCTTGAACAACATCAACGATGCCTTGCGCCCTTGCAGCGCGTAAAGCTGTTTCCTTGCGTTCTTCAAATGTCTGTCCCATCATAATTATCTCCTTCTTTAAGACAGCCCCATAAAATCACTCTGTAATTGATTTTTTAGGAAAAAACAGCCGGCTCAATAATTTGACCGACTCCCTTAATAAGTATAGCATAAAAAAAGAATATAAACAACATTATTTTCTTAGACAAATCTCCCACTTCTCGAATAATTTTCTCGTTTTCCTCCATTCGACAGGGTATTAATATAAATAGTTCATAATTAATTTATATTCATAATATTGTGCTTTCTGCTAATAAATGTTACAATTGTTGTATGAATTACCCCCCCACCCCCAACAAACGACAGTACCCGTAAGGGTGAGGATGAACGAAGCTCAAACGTTGTAGCACCAATAAAATTAAATAAGATTAATAAAAGCAAGGGCATCTTTAGATGCCCGTCAGTGCGCCCCGATTTTTCGTTAGTACGCTCATTTAAGAAGACACTCCTTTAACTTTTACCCATGCTCTCGCCTGAGTGATCGTCTTGGCATACACTTCAGAGTTTTTACGAACCGCAGCATGCGTCGCCTGAAAGCACCCGGAAAGATACTATTCAACAGGTCTATAATTGTCCCAATAATCTCTTGGTGTAACTATTTTTGTTTGTTTATAAGCAGAAAATGTAAAATCGTTTGTATTGCCTGTTATTATATAATCTGCTTTGCATGTTTCGGCAAGTTCTAAAATTTTATTATCGTCCTTATCAGTTAATAAATTCAGAATCACTTCAGGTTGATAGCAAGTTGATTTTGTCTCTATATTTGAAAGGACAATTTTGGCATTTATTGCAAAATCCTGAAATTGCGTGAATTTAGGACGGGCAAGAACCTCATAGTATTCATTCAGAAGCGGTTGTGAAGTACAAAGATATATTTTATCTTCTAAGAACAAATCAAAAATAATACGATGCGGAAACCCTCTCTGTATGAGAGAAGATACAATCACATTTGTATCAATTATTACCTTTTGCATTGTTGCGAACAGCCTGTACTTCTGCAGTAATATCATCCATCGTCATGGAAGATAAACCATTTTTTTCAGCTGACAAAACAGCTGCTTCTAAGTTTTTTTTCATTAGTTCCCTGCTCACCATATCGACAAAGTCAGAGAATGATAATATATTATTGGTTATCCCAAACTTGCTATATTCTACATCAGAAATAGCAATACTTAGTGTTTTCATACACAGTATCCTAACATAAACATCAAAAAATAACAAGCTCTGTAGAATGCCTCGAGTTCCGTCTTCTGCGTCCCTAGTTTTGCAAGTTCAGATAGACATTCATTTTACTTTTACACAGGCGGAGCATGGGCGGATCGGCAAAACATTTTTGCCGCCCCGCTGTAGAGACTGCGTAGCAGGCTCGGAAGCGGACTCTTTGCAAAGTTTTGACGAACCGTAGCATGCTCTCGCCTGAGTGATCGTCTTGGCATACACTTCAGAGTTCAGCATGCGCCGCCTGTGACAACCTAACTTTAAGTTTCCTCCGCGCAAATCCGTGTAATCCGCGGATTAAAACAACGCAGCCATTATCGCTTATCAATACTTATTCTTGTTTTATTTTTAACCAACAAATACTTTCTTTAAGAAGTCAAGATCAAGTTCCGGGTAAACAGGGAACCTGTCCATTAACGCTTTAACTCGCGTATGAACTTCGTTCTTTACAGCTTCGTCTAATATATATTTTGCCTTGCTGTTTTTAGACGGGTCTTTTTTATCTTTTGCCTGGGTTATCCCTTTTATTACCTTTGCAATTATTTCGCCAAGTTCAGTCATTTCCGCTTCGCCCATGCCAAGCGTTGTAATGGCAGCAGTCCCCAGCCTTATTCCGGATGTATACCACGGACCATTAGGATCGCGCGGAAGGCTGTTGCGGTTAAGTGTTATGTGACATTCCTGCAGTGCGCTTTCCGCCTGCCTGCCTGTTATTCCTGCCTTGTGAACATTTACAAGCAGAAGGTGATTGTCTGTGCCGCCAGTTAAAACTTCCAATCCGTTATTAATGCACGCTTGTGCCAGCGCTCTGCAATTATCAACTACTTTTTGCGCATACTGCCTGTATTCCGGGGCAGCAGCTTCGCGGAAAGCGACAGCTTTTGCCGCGATTACATGAGGTAAAGGTCCGCCCATTGTTAATGGACAGCCCTTATCTAGCGCTTCTGCAAATTCTTTTGTAGAAAGAACCAGTCCTGAGCGCGGACCGCGAAGGGTTTTGTGCGTAGTGCTTGTTAAAACATGAGCCCATGGAACAGGGTCGTATTCGCCTGTAAAAACCTTGCCTGCGACAAGACCTGCAAAGTGCGCCATGTCTACCAAAAATACTGCGCCAACCTTGTCTGCAATTTCCCTCATTCTTTTATAATTAATTTTTCGCGGATATGCAGAATAGCCGGTTAATAAAATAAGCGGTTTTAATTCCATTGCCTGTTTTTCTATTTCGTCATAATCAAGTAAACCGTCTTTTTCCGATACCGAATAACTGTAAACATCGAACATATGGCTGGAAATATTATAGCGGTAACCGTGAGTTAAATGCCCGCCCGAATAATAATCCAGCGTTAATAAGCGCTGGTTTCCCATTTCTTTTTTTAATTCATTCCATTGCTCATCTGTAAGATTGTAAAGATTTGTCTGCCCCCATTTTTCCAGAGCAGGGTTTTCTATTCTGGTATTTAAAATTGCCCAGTATGCAAGTAGGTTTGCGTCCGAGCCGCAGTGCGCCTGCACATTCGCGTATTCCGAGCCAAAAAGTTTGCACGCTTCTTCTGCCGCAAGCGTTTCGATAGCGTCCACATTTTCGGTACCGCCGTAAAAACGGTGATACGGCATACCCTCGGCATATTTGTCTGTTAAAAGATTTCCCATTGCCAATTGCACAGCCATAGAGCAGTAGTTTTCGCTTGCGATAAGCTTTACACGCTTTCGCTGGTTTTCCAGCTCCAATACAATAGAAGAAGCAATTTCCGGAGTAATTTTGGAAACTTCCGTTAAACTGCAGATATAAGCCAGCAGATTAGAGTCAATTTTTTCCGGCGAAACAGCGGCAAGATAAGCCGCAACAGGATTTGTTTTCATAAAAACATGGTACCCAAAATCACTAAAATA
>WQXC01000116.1 GCA_009785045.1 Treponema sp.
CACTTTTCAACATAAAAAGTGTATTTATTTAATAGAATAAACCATATAGGGTTATATGTCTATAATAATATCAACGAAATATGTTGAAATATAGTCATATTACCAAAAAAGACACCCAAATAAGTTATTGTTCTATTGCAATACCTGCCTTTAAGCTATAAATAATGAATGTAAAGTGTATTTTTGGGAAAAATTTAAAAAACTACCGAAAGATTAAAAAATTATCGCAGGAACAACTCTCTGAAAATGTCGACATTACTGTAAAGCATTTAAGTGAAATTGAAAGAGGGATTGTATTTGCCTCGGCTGGTTTAATGGAAAAATTGGCAAAAAATCTTGATATTCCTATATTCGCGTTTTTCCTGACAGATAATAGTATTTACTACGATAATATCATGCTAGAAAGAATAGAGAAAGAAATTATTAATAATATTGAACACACTATGGAGAATATAAAAAAAGGTGTTTTCGATAAACCTCTTTAAATCTTATTCGCTTTTATCCATGCGGCAGGTTATTGTGTATGCCGAATTTTTAACCCAAATAATTCCAGTTTACCTCCTCCCCTACACGCAAATTAAGTAAAAAAGCAAAAAACTTTCAAAAATCTTTAAAATTCTTTGATTCTCAGTCAAGCAACAGACCATCTCCGCGCCATATATAGTTACTAACTTTTTTGGTTGGTTATTAAAATTTAACAGCGCGCGGGCGCTGGGCAGGGGTAAACCCTTGCTTGAAGGAGAGAAAAATGGCTGAATTAAAAGGGCAGTTTCTTGCCCCAAACGCAGATATCCTGCCGCCAAGTGATGACAGGATTTTTAAGGTGCTGCTTACCCACCATGATGCGAAAAAGGTATTAATCGACATTATTTCGGCAGTGATCGAGCAGAAAGTAACTAATGTAGAAATACGAAATGTCGAATTGCCTGTATCGGATATTAACGAAAAAGAAGAACGATTCGATGTTAATTGTACGATTGAAAATGGTGATCAGGTAAATGTAGAAATGCATTCTACTCCAATTTACGAGACTGGGGTGGAAAGGAAGTATTTTATAAACAAATACATGTATTTTCTAACAGACCTGCATTCATCGCAGAGATCCAGAGGGGTGGAATATGGAGATTTAGTACGCACTTACCAGATTATTTTCACTTCTCATACTGTCTTTAGGAAAAGTCCTGGTTTTGTCAGTCGGTTTTCTATGCGTGATGAGAACGGGAGACAGTTCACAGACCAAATAAATCAAATTATCATCGAATTAAGCAAATTGAATGATATTATCAAGAAGCCTGTAGAAGAACTTACAACATTTGAAAAATGGCTATTATTTTTAAGATTTGCGCCAGATACCATGCAAAGAAACAAGATCAATGATATAATAAGAGAGAAAGAGGAGATAGGTATGGCGTCAGCAATACTACAGGAAATAAGCCAGGATGAAAAAGAGAAGGCTCGTATTCGCAGCCGTAAGATGGCGGAGATGGATAATTACTCGAACATGAAGGTTCTTGAAAGAATTGAGAAACGAGGCGAAGAGAAGGCAAATAAAAAATGGGAAGGTGTTGTTGCAGAAAAGGATGCTGAAATAGCACAACTTCGTTTACAAATGGCTGAAATGGAAGCAAATAGGAACTCATAAGACATACAGTAACTATTAAGCGGAGATGCGTATCTCCGCTTAAATGTAAAATTATAATATTAGTTTATTAATGTAATAATAAAAAAAAGAGCAGCCTGGGTTCCAAAAAATAAATACTTAATTATTTTTTCCAGGTTTTTTTTGTCTAACATAAAACTTAAATCTTATTTACTTTTATCCAGTTTACAATTTCATCGACTTTGCCAAAGACCAATCCCGTTACAGTATCTGCGCAGCCGTAGTAGATTGCAATTCTGCCTGTGTCTTTGTCCACAAGCGCGGCAACCGGAAAAGTGACATTGGGTACATCGCCTGCAAGTTCATACAATTCGCGCGGGTTGATAATATAAGGACGCGGACGAGCAATAACTTTCCAGGGTTTTTCCAAATCCATTAACGCTGCACTGAACGAGTATACAAAGCCGTTGCAGCTTGTAAGTACGCCGTGATAAAACACAAGCCAGCCTTCGGTTGTTTCGATAGGACACGGGCCTGCACCGATTTTTGTACTCTGCCAGCCGCCGCACGGAGCCATAACATGACGGTGCTTACCCCAATAAATTAAATCCGGGCTTTCAGAATAAATAATATCACCAAACGGGGTATGCCCCGAATCGCTGGGGCGGCTGTACATTGCATAATTGTTTCCTATTTTACGCGGGAAAAGCGCGCCGTTACGGTTAAACGGCATAACAGCATTTTCCATTTGATAAAACTTTTTAAAGTCATAAGTATAACCCAGGCCAAGACAAGGGCCATGATAGCCGTTACACCACATAATGTAATAGCGGTCTTCTATAAAAATTACGCGGGGGTCATATTTATAATCGGAGTCAGGCAATTCGGAATCTGTTTTAATAAACTTTATTGGGTCATCTTCTATAATCCAGTTAATTCCGTCTTTACTTTTTCCTGCATTAATATCCATATGACGCGCAGTATCATCACAACGGAAGACACCAGCAAACTCAATACCATCATCTCCTTTAAATGGAACAACAGCGCTGTTAAAAATGCTGTTGGATCTTAAAGTTAAATCTCTGGGAATAATCGGGTTTTTTGAAAAACGCCACATAAGCTCTTTATTTGGATCGCTGTTTGCAGGTCTGTCTTCCCATGGAATATTCGGCAGGCTGTTTCCGTTTATAATCATAATTACTTTATACTACCTTTTATTATTTAACGCAAGACAAAAAAAATCCGACCACATAAAACTTGGTTTTATATGGTCGGACCATAAAATGCTTTTAAGCAGTTCTACTAGAGTCCGTTTGCATCAGCAATAAGGTTGTTCCAGCTCTGCTGAACAGATTCGATCAACTGTGCCGGTTCACCATCGTGCCACCAGATTTCCCATGCGATACCGCCGCGGTTAAGTCCGGGTACGTGCAGGTGATATTTCCACTGCCATTTGTTCTGGTCGCGGATCATCGCCAATGTTTCATCAACAGCTCTTCTGTCTCTGTAGTCAGGATATGCTGCAAGTCTCCAGTTATCATCAACCGGAGTTACCCATGCCTGAACTGCCCAAAGAATAGCGTCAACCTGAGCGTCTGTGAAGCCGCGTGCAGGAATTACCATTACGTTTTCGTCGTTAAATACGACATAGTCTCTTACTCTTGGACCCTTGGGAGGAAGAACCATTCCCCATTCGTCTCTCATGTTTCTAAGATCGTTAGTAGCCAGGTACTGCTGATCAATGCGCATTGCAACTCTTCCGTCGTTAAATTCAGGAATGTGCCAGTTCCAGGGAACGTTTGCGCCGGCTGGTTTTGGTTTCATGATACCAGCATCTCTCCATTTCATGTATTCGCCGACTGCTTCAACGAATGCAGGCCTGTTTGTTGCATTAACAAGAAGCCCTGTTCTTGGGTCTCTGTCAACATACATTGCACCGTTGCTGGAAACAAGAGCGTCCAGAATTTCTGTGGAAAGGTCTGCAGGTAATGCATAAGTATCGATAACACCGTCATTGTCGATGTCTCTTGTAAGCTGTCTTGCAACTTCAAGGAATTTATCCCATGTCCATTGTCCGCTTCTCTGAAGATCGTAAGGAAGGTTAGGATCAAGACCGGCTTCCCTGAACAATCTCTTGTTAAAGAAAACAACAGCTGCGTGGTTACTTCCGCCGTATCCGTCAGCAAAAGCGTAGGTATGTCCTCTTCCTCTTTCACTGGCAAATGTAAAAGCAGTGTTAACCTGTCTGTTCCATTCAACCGGCTTTGTAGCTGTTAAGCTGATGGATCTTCTGGTGCTGATAGGATACAGAAGGTTCTGCCTGAATAAGGCGAGCGCCCAGTCAGGTTGTAATACGAATACAGTAGCTGCAGGTCTTCCTGCCATGATTGAAGTAGCTGCAATTTGCGCCATTTCACCCCAGCTGGCAATGTTTCTGTTCTGCATCTGAAAGTTGTATTGCGCCAAAAGCCTCTTGCGATAGTCAAGCTGCTTTTCTTCGTAATCACTTCTCGGCTGATAAGAAGCCGGAATATAATCACTCCACCAGTTTCCGATTGTAATGTTCATTCCTCTAAGCGTATTTGCGATTGCGCCAGAAGCCCTTGGGACTGCCTGAGCAAACAAGGCGACGCTAAAGAACATTGATACAAGCACGAAACAAGCAATCATAATGTTTCTCTTTGTCATCATCTTCCTCCAAAAAATAATTTATATCTCAAGCGTTAATACCGCAACGCGGCCTCCGCATTGAAACCAACTGAACCCTAGCCAAGGTTACATCTTTATACCGGTCTGGCTGAGGGATTCTACGAACGCTTTTTGCGCCACTAAATACAGTAAAATCAGGGGGGCAAGGCACATAAGCATTCCTGTCGCAATCATTGCCATTATATAACCTGCAGGGGCTGTCGAGGCTACAGCAGCACCGGTTATTGTATTGGTTGCCGCCCACCACTGGCTAACTCTTTCTGCAATCGCCCCAAGACTTGTGGCAAGCATTCTGTAATTTGTTAAAAACAGCGATGAGAAGAAGGAATCCGTCCACTGCCATACAAATGAAAACAGGAAGCAGGATGTAAGCATGGGAGTTGCATCCGGAAGTATAATCTGGATAAAAGTCTTAAATTTACCGCATCCGTCTACCCATGCTGCTTCTTCAAGTTCTTTCGGCATACCTCTAAAATACTGCCTTAGCATGAAAATATACAAACCGCTCTTAAGACCCATGCCGGTAGCAGAAAGCAGCCAGAAGCCGAAAACGCTGTTAAGCATATTAATCGGTTCTCCTGTTACCAGGCGGAATATGCCAAATATGTC
>WQXC01000117.1 GCA_009785045.1 Treponema sp.
AAAATCATTAAGCTCATCATGGCTCATTTCCCGGACACATGGATGATTTTCTACAATTGGATTCCAATGCGGCTTTTCAGTTAGTTTAAGTCCCATGTCTACTAAAATATTTTTTACATACTCAGCAATTGCAGGAGACGCAGTAAGTCCCGGGCTTTGAATACCAGCTACCTGAATAAAAGCCGGCGCTTTTTTTGACGCTTCAATATAAAAATCATCTTTTATATCCACTTGACTATTTGGTAAAGCGGTCAGACAAGGGCGCAATCCAGCAAATGAAGTAATCACATCGTTTTGACTTAATAACGGTATCATCGTCTTTCCGGAAACAAGTATCTGTTCCAGCCGCTTTGTAGTGGTAGAAAAATCTTCCTTATCATCAACTGCGTCTGCTGTTGGGCCAACAAGAGCAGTTCCTTCCACAGTTGGAATAACAAGCATTCCTTTGGAAACAGCAGTAGGAACCGGAAAAACTACCCTAGACGGGCAGGCTTTGGTGAGTCTGTCTAATAAATAGTATTCGCCTTTTCTGGCGGTAATTTTAAAATCCTCCGCACCGAAAATTTTTGATACTTCATCAGCATAAAGACCTGCGGCATTTATCACATAACGCGCTTTTATTTCTGTCCCGTCTTCGGCGCCGTTATCAGCGCCGTTGGAAGCATCGCTATCAGCGCCGCTGGAAGCGCGCACACTCCAAAAATCACCTGCGTAATCATCAGTACTTCGAACTGCTTCCCTTACATTAAAATTAAGAAACAGCTCCGCCCCGTTTTTTATTGCCGATTCTACAAGCGCAAAAACAAACCGGTACGGTTCAATTATTCCGCCGCCAGGCGCATAAAGACCGCCGATTGTATCAGGCGACAGTTTTGGCTCAAGTTCCAGCATTCTCTGGCGCGAGCAAAGTTCAATGCCGATTACTTCGTTCTCTACTCCCTGCAAATACAGGTGTTCCACTACATTCATTTCGTCCTGATGAAGAGCGGCAACAATTATTCCGCAGCGCCGGAAAGGAAAGTTTAACTCGCGCCTGAGCTGGTCAAACATCATACTCCCCTGCATTTCCAGGCGCGCCTTTAAATATTTTTTATTATGATGAAACCCGCCGTGAATAATACCCGAATTGGCTTTGGAAGTTCCAAAAGAAACATCGGCGGATTTTTCTAAAATTGCGATTTTAATATTGTAAGCCGAAAGCCGCCTGGCAATACTTGCGCCGGAAACTCCACAGCCGATAATAGCTACGTCAAAAACCATATAAATATTGTATAGCCTAACGCGTAATAATGCCATATAATAATACTATGAAACAAACAAGAAAAAGGTTTTTCATCGATAAAAAAACCGGTTCATGGGAACGCGCCAAACTGGTCAGATGGGCAATCGAAAATGAATTTAACACCCTGGTTTTTCCTTTGGATGATAATTTTTTTAAAGGCGGAAACAGTAAATACATAAAACTGGCAAAACGTTTCGCTTTTTACATCGAAGCAGGAGGAGACGATTTATCTCTCTTAATGCCAAGAAGTTTGTTTCTGTTTAACAAAGAGTTATTCCGCATGGAACAGGGCAAACGAAAACAAAAACATCATTTTTGCCCGACCAATCCAAAAACTATAGAATTAATTGCCGGACGCACAAGAAAAGTTTTTAGCAGGGCGTTTCAAAAGATGTCGCCGGATCGGATTTTCCACCTTCTGCCCGATGAAGGCCATGAAACAACATGGTGCCAGTGCCCTGCCTGCCGCGCTTTCCGTCCTGCAGAGCAGTACCTTATTGCCGTTAACACAGCGGCGGATGTTCTTGCAAAAATGGATTCGCAGGCAAAACTTTACTATGTCGATTTTGATACAGAACCTGAAGCTGCCAGAGTTAAAACAAGAGCAAATATGGTAATCAGAAAATAAAAACTATCTTCGTCTCCGCGACAGCAGGATCAATCTAAGTAAACTCATAATCGCAGTAAGCGCGGATGCAACATATGTCAGCGCTGCGGCTGTAAGTACTTTTTTTACGCCTTCTAGCTCATTTTCGTTCAAAACATTGTTCGCCCGTAAAATTGCAATTGCTCTGTTGGAAGCATTAAATTCTACAGGCAGCGTAATAACATAGAAAAGCACAGCGCCGCCAAAAAGAAGAATGCCTATATTAAACAGTAATGATGAATACACTCCATAAGATTCACTGCCGGTAATAAAAAGTCCTATCATTGCCAGAATGGGACCAAACCGGGAGCCAATGTTAGCAACCGGAACAAGCGTGCTTCGTAAAGCCAATGGTCCCCAGCGGATTGCATGCTGAATGGCATGACCTGCTTCATGAGCGGCAACGCCTACTGCGGCGATTGAGGAAGAGCCGTATACAGGTTCAGACAACCTCAATCTTTTCTCCGAGGGAGAGTAATGATCTGTAAGCGAGCCGCGGACCGCTTCAACTTTTACATCCCTTATGTCATTGGCTCTAAGCAAAAGAGCAGCAGCATCAACTCCGGTAATTCTGCGTGAACAGGATATTTTTGAATACTTGGTAAAAGTGGATTTTACCTTTACCTGCGCCCAAAGCGAAAGAAGCAATGTCGGCGCTACCAAAATTAAATAATATTCATCAAAAAACATTTTTCACTCCTTTATCCACCCGACCGCATTGTTTAAATAACCTGCGGCGGACTGCGCCTGACAGTATAATCCATCTTGGCAGGTCCGCCTTTATCGCTTGTCGAAGCAGCGCGTGAAAGCATTTCTTTCTGAACACGGAATGGTTTTTCTCCGGCTGCCGGAGACAATAACGTCCAAGCACCGCTATTATCAAGAACCGAGGCATTGCAGTTATCGCGGAAATAATCGTTTAAAACATCGATTAACTCTGCGCGCAGTTTTTCGTCCTGAACAGGGAATAATATTTCTACACGGCGTTTTAAGTTACGCGTCATCCAATCAGCGCTGGCACAGTAAAGTTCATCCGCGCCTCCGTTGGAAAAATAATAAATTCTTGAATGTTCAAGATAATGATCTATAACGCTGATTACGCGGATATTTTCCGAAACTCCCGGAACACCCGGAACCAATGTACAGATACCGCGAATACAAAGAGAAATTTTTACTCCTGCCTGCGATGCGGCATAAAGCGCATTTATTACATCTACATCGGTAAGCGAATTCATTTTTGCCATAATTCTTGCAGGATACTTATGCCTTGCTCTGTTTGCTTCCCTTTCGATAAGTTCAAGGAAGCGGCGCTTAAGCCCTGTCGGAGCAATTGTAAGTCTCATCATTGTCTGAACCGCCGAATAACCTGTTAGCATATTAAAAATAAGTCCAGCGTCATAAGCGATATCGTCGCGGCAGGTAAACAAACAAATATCTTCATAATATTTTGCTGTCCTGTCATTGTAGTTGCCTGTAGAAAGATGCACATAACGCTTAATGCGGTCGTTTTCCCTGCGCAGAACAAGAGAAATTTTTGAATGTACCTTTAAATGCGAAAGCCCGTACACAACAATAACTCCGGCTTTTTCCAGTCTGTTCGCCCAGGAAATATTGCGCTCTTCGTCGAACCGCGCTTTTAACTCAACAACCGCTGTCACATGCTTGCCGTTTAATGCAGCCTGTTCAAGCGCCCTAACTACCGGCGAAAAAGCCGAAGAGCCAGAGTGCAAACCAATACCGGGAATTGCGCCGCCTGTTCTGTAAAGCGCGGTTCTAATCGAAACAACCTGCGGGTCTGCCGCAGCTTCCTGAAAAAAGCGGACAACAGGATCAAAAGACTGATACGGCAAATGAAGCATAACATCACCCTGGCTAATGCGATCCCAGATTGGCGTCTCTTCGTTAAACTCTTCCGATTTATATATTTTCCATGGTTTTTCAATTAAATCTTCCAGGCTTGCAACACTTGTAAGTTCCATAAAATCAACCGGATTAATCGGCCCGTCAACTTCGTACAGAAAATCATTTACAAGGCTAATGGTTTCGCCTGCTTCGTTTTGATTAACTAAAGAAAAACGACGCGCAAGTTCATCCCTTAAAAAATCACTGCCGGGAGAATAAACCATTCTTATACAATCCGATTTTCCCCTGCCTTCCAGAACTTCAACCATCGCATCGACATAATCATCATCCCTTTGTTCATCAACAGAAAAATCAGCGTCTCTGTTAATTTTAAATGACATGCTTTCTTTAACGCGGTATCCCGGAAAAAGATATGTTCCCCAGGTAATAATTACATCTTCCAAAAGCGCAAGCTGAAACTTTTCTTTTTCTCCGTTTACCTGTTCAGTTTCAAAGTTAGGCAGCCACACAAGTCTGTCCAAAACGCCAGGCAGCGGGACAATTACTTTTAATTCTTCGGCCGCTGTATCCGGATTCTCCGCTTCCAGTAAAAACGCTATGTTCAATGAACTGCTTTTAATAAACGGCATTGGTTTGTCATCTTCCAGCCGCAGCGGAGTAAGAACAGGATATATCTGCCCCAGAAAAAACGAATCCAAAAAATCAAGCTGCGGCACAGACCATGAATCCGGGCGCAGAAGAGATAAACCATTCTTTGCAAGACCAGGAAATATTTCGTTACGCAAACATTCATACTGCCTTTTAATAATTGAATGCGCTTTTTCAGAAATTTCTTTAAGTAATTGTTCAGGCGTCATACCTGACGGATCCACCGCTTTTCCCGGTTCCGCTTTTTGCAGGCGTTTAAGAGTTGCTACCCTGACCATAAAAAATTCATCAAAGTTTGTAGAAACAATCGAAAGAAAACGCAGTCTTTCCAGCAGAGGCATTTCCTTTCTAAGCCCCTCTTTCATAACGCGTTCATTAAAATCTACCCAGGAAAGATCCCTGTTTATATAGGGAAATTCTTTCTCACTGCCGCTCATTTTACCTGACTCCTCTTTTAATT
>WQXC01000118.1 GCA_009785045.1 Treponema sp.
ATGGGTATGTGCCGGCAGAACCATGAACAACACAGTACAATTCTTGCATATCCTTTAATTGATAAAGTATTAAAAGAAGTCTACAGCAAAAATCTTCATAAATTAACAATGATACGCGCCATGGCACTTGAAGGAATCGCAGGTCATATGGGAAGCATCAGTGTAAGTTCACTGGAGGCAGGTATTGTTCAAATAGCAGACGGCTGCGATATGACAAAAGGCCGCGCACGCATCCCTATTTCGCTGCAGCTTGCAGAAAAAAAAGGGCTTATTCATCAATACTCGGCGAACTCAATCGAAGAAGTGGTAATCAGCGCAGGCGAAGAAAAGCCAATCCGCGTCGATGTAAATATGTCCAGCGAAGCCGGACTTTTTCAGGTAGAAGAAATTCTCTTGCACAAAATAGCAGGCAGCACCGCAAAAATGTACATTGAATTATACGCAAAGGTACGCGACGACGCGGTTAAGAGATATTTGTAAAAGTACAGCGCAGATACTAACGTAACACTTCAAAATGCTGAATAACCATGAGAACATTTTGTTGGCTTGGCTCTCTTACAACCGTTAATATTGGATAGCTGCTCCAGGAAGGGATAGATCTAAAGTCTTCCTGCTTGAGAACCCAAGAAATTTCAAAGGGACGGTTGGTTTGCCCTGTAGACCAACGAACTGAATGTATATTGTCCCAAGGGCTGTTTCCACCCGCACGGCGAAGGCCAATACCCGGTCCCAATGCGTGGCTAGCGGTTATGGTTCCCCGAACATACCCTGCTATCCGAATTTTATCGCCGGCTTTTGCGTTCAAGCTGTCCGGACCTGAAAGGCGGAAGCTCACACCATACTGACCATAGTTTGACATTAGTGGTGTTAAACCACCTGTCCCTGGCCAAGGAACCACCATTTGATAAGTGTTACGCCCGGAAACAGGACCCTCAATCACGATATCTTGATTTCCCGTACTCCAGAAAGGCCACTTACCGTGGTTCCTTGCTCCGCCCAAATGCGACGGTTTTGACGCAGTATCTACACCAGCATACAGAGGCAGGCTGCCCTGCGGATGCTGTTTATTGTGAGCAGCCATCCATCCCTGAAAATCAAAAATATTTTCCCTATCGCCGTCGTCAGTATCACACCCAACAACCATCATTCCAAATACCAGCACCGCTGCCAGCATTCCAAACTGCAATTTATTTGTCATTATTTTCTCCAGGTAATTTTGATTATATTATAATCTTTTATAGAATAAGTAACAAGTTAGCTATATTTCATTTGTATTTTAACGCCTATGTGCGAGGTCTTCTCAAAGCCGGAAAAAATCACTACAATTACATCAATATATATGAAATTTACAGACTTTAATCTGCATACGGATTTACAAAAAGGTATTGATGAAGCTGGATACATAGACTGCATGCCAGTACAGGAACAGGTGCTCTCCCATGCTTTTGGCAAGCAGAACTCAAACCCCAAACAGGATTTATACGTTCAGTCGCAGACCGGAACCGGAAAAACTGCGGCTTTTTTAATCATCATTTTTCAAAGAATGCTCACAGAAGAAGCGCTTTTTAAACGCAAAGCAATAATTATGGCTCCAACAAGGGAACTTGCCGTACAAATCGAAGAAGAAGCAAAAATGCTGGGCAAATATCTGCCTTTTAAAACCGGAGCATTTTACGGCGGCGTTGGTTATACTCAGCAGGAAAAACTTCTGCGTGATAATGTACAAATACTTGTTGGAACACCGGGGCGTGTTCTTGACCTGAACAAATCCGGAAAAATGAATCTGATGGAGATTTCTTTTCTGGTTCTTGATGAAGCCGACAGAATGTTTGACATGGGTTTTTATCCCGATTTACGCAAACTTATCAAAGTGGTGCCGTCTTCTGACCGCCGCCAAACTATGCTTTTTAGCGCTACATTAAACGCATGGGTAAAAAATCTTGCCTGGGAATATACAAAGACACCTTTTGAAATCGAAATAAAACCGGAAATTGTTACGGTGGAAGAAATTACACAGATACTTTATCATGTTCCATCCGGAGATAAAATGACTCTATTGCTTGGAATTTTAAAACAAGAGCAGCCGGAAAGCGCGATTATTTTTTGCAACACAAAAAAACATACAGAAATTGTCGCAAAGCGTTTAAAATTGAACGGATACACTTGCGAATTTATAATCGGCGATTTACCGCAGGTTAAACGCCTTAAGGTAATTGATAATGTTAAAAACGGGAAAATAAAATTTCTTGTCGCTACTGATGTTGCAGCCAGAGGCCTGGATATTGAAAGTCTTGCAATGGTAATAAACTACGATGTTCCGAACGAAGCGGAAAATTATGTTCATAGAATCGGCAGAACTGCTCGTGCAGGGAAATCAGGCAAGGCAATAACTCTTTCCAGTGAGCAGGATGTATATGAGTTACCTGCAATTGAACGGTATATTGGAAAAAAAATCCCGTCAGAAATAGCAATGCAGGAACATTATGCTGATGATAAAAGCGCAGGCATGCGGATACAAACCGATCGATATGATAATAAACCGGGAAGGGATTCCCGCGGAGATACCAAAAAGAAAACCTCACGCAGGAAAGACTCGCACAAAAGCACAAAGGCACAGAGTTCACAGAGAGATTTTAAGAAAAGAGACTCACACGAACCTCGAACTGAAGGTTCGACGAAGGCACAAAGGACACAGAGAGAATCTAAGAAAAGGGATGTTCCAAGAACGCAAAACATAGATCTATCAAAACTTTCTATGGAAGAAAGAATGGCGGTTTACAAAAAGAAATATGCAGGTGCACCCGCAGCTCCTGCCCCATCCACTTCTCTGGATAATAATTCAGCGCCAATAAAAAAAGGAATATTTTCTAAACTTAAAGATATATTTAAAAAAAAGGATAATAAAAAATGATTACAGTTACTGATTTAAGCCTTATATTCGGCGAACGTACACTTTTTAAAGATGTAAATTTAAAATTCACTCCCGGTAATTGTTACGGGATAATCGGCGCGAATGGAGCGGGAAAATCTACTTTCCTTAAAATACTTTCCGGCGAACTTGAACACGACAAAGGCGAAGTTTCCATTGCTAAAAATCAGCGCATGGCTGTTCTAAAACAGGATCACTTTGCATTTGAGGAATACCCGGCGCTTGAAACAGTCGTAATGGGTTACCCAAAACTTTATTCAGTGCAAAAAGAACGCGAAGCCATTTACGCAAAGGAAGACTTCACAGAAGCCGACGGCCTTCGCGCAAGCGAGCTTGAAGCGGACTTTGCAGACCTTGGCGGCTGGGAAGCAGAAGCGCAGGCAGGTCAATTACTCTCCGGACTTGGACTTGACGAGGATGATCACAGCCGTCTTATGGCTGAACTTGACGAATCAAAGAAGGTGCGCGTTCTTTTGGCGCAGGCTCTTTTCGGCAACCCCGATATCCTGCTTCTGGACGAACCAACCAATGGTTTGGATTTAGAATCCATCTCTTGGCTGGAGGAGTTTTTAATTGATTTTCCCAACACAGTTATTGTTGTTTCGCACGACAGGCACTTTTTAAATGCAGTTTGCACAAGCGTATGCGATATTGATTACGGCAAGATTACTCCTTATTCCGGCAACTACGATTTTTGGTATCAGATGAGCCAGATTCTGCAGAGGCAGGCGCGGGATCAGTTAAAGAAACGGGAAGAAAAAGCAAAAGAGTTAAAAGAATTTATTCAGCGGTTTTCGTCTAACGCAAGTAAAGCCCGGCAGGCAACAAGCCGTAAAAAAGTTCTGGAAAAACTGGATCTTGATAATGTTCCTGTAACAAGCAGAAAGTTTCCTTACGTTGGTTTTAAACCGGATCGCGAAATTGGAAATAATGTACTTAGTGCAGAAAAACTTAACTTTACTTTCGAGAATACTCCCCTGTTAAAAGATTTTTCGTTAACCGTAAACAAGGGAGATAAAATCGCATTTCTTGGAATTGAACATACTTCCAAGTCTGCGTTATTCGACATTATATCCGGCGAAAAGAAGGCAGAAAGCGGCGAATACAATTGGGGGCAGACTACATCATTTTCGTATTTTCCAAAAGAAAACTCTTCTTTCTTTGACTCAGATTTATCGATAACAGACTGGCTTCGCCAGTATTCCCCGGATCAGGATGAAACTTATGTACGCAGTTTTCTTGGCAGAATGTTATTTTCCGGCGAGGAAGCTCTTAAACCCGTCCATGTTTTAAGCGGCGGTGAAAAAGTACGCTGTATGCTGTCCAGAATGATGCTTTCCGGCGCAAATGTTTTAATCCTGGACGAGCCGACCAATCACCTTGATCTGGAAGCAATCACTGCATTAAACGACGGTCTTGTTGCTTTCCCAGGAGTTATCCTTTTTAATTCACATGACCACGAGTTTATAAATTCAATCGCCAACCGGATAATAGAAATTCTTCCTCAGAGTGAAACAGGAGAGCGATATATCGATCGTATGATGCAATTTGATGATTACCTTGCAGACCCAAATATTAAACAGCTTCGTTCCGCTGCATATAAGCAGGAAGGATCGTCCCGATTGCGGCTTGGTTAAGATTTTTATTGCCGCTTCGCAGCCTGTACATTACTTCTTACAATACGTTTTGCCAGAAGTTTAGATAAAAATACTCCGTAATGCGGATAATCCCGGATAATATTTATAAAAGTTTTCTGCGTTAAATGAATTAGCTTTCCTGCGCTGGTAGCTCTAATGGTGGCAGAACGGCGCTGATTAAGAAGGAAAGACATTTCTCCCATAAATATATCCTGAGAAGAAAGCGTACCTACGCGTTTATTTTTATGCAGAACTTCGTATGTACCGGAGGATATATAGTAA
>WQXC01000119.1 GCA_009785045.1 Treponema sp.
AAGCAAATTCCAAACTGCAAACCAGTGACAAACAGCGCCTATAAGTACAAAGGAATGCCAGATAGCATGGGAAAATTTCATATTTTTCTTCCGGTACCATATGGTTCCTAACGTATATACTACACCTCCAATCAGAAGAAAAATGAAAGTTTTAATCTGCACTGAACGAACCAGAGGGATAACTCCAACGAGTATTACCCACCCCATTAATATATAAGCGGCTGTTTTAAGCTTTTTTAACGCATTCATGTTTATAAAGTTCAGAGTAATGCCTGCAATTGCCAACCCCCATTCTACTCCAAGGATACTCCATCCCCAGGCTCCCCTAAGAGCAATTAAACAAAACGGGGTATACGTTCCTGCAATTAAAATATATATCATTGAATGATCAAGTCTTCGCAGTATATTTTTGGCGCCTTTATGCTGTATTGAATGGTAAAGCGTAGAAAACAAAAACATTCCAAACATGGCAGAAACAAAAACAAGAGCCGCTATTATATCGACACTTGCTTCTTTCTGACCGCCGACAACGCCGGTAATATTCAGGCACAAAAGCAGAAATCCTGCCACTGCCAATAAAGCGCCTATACCGTGAATTATAGAGTTAGTAATTTCTTCTCCAGTAGAATATACAGGACAAACATCCACATCGGATGAGTTATTTATCTTATTCATATACTATTGAGACACTGTATTTGATGTTAGGTTGCAGAATTAATAAAAAAGATTTACCGCGCAGTATTAAGGGTCAAATGTTTCTGTATTAGATCCAGTTTAAGTGCGCGCATCTTATTTGTAATTGATACTTTGTATACATGAGGATTTAAAAGTCTTTTATAAGTAGAATCAAAACTTTCAAGATCGGCTGCTGCATGCGCTTTTATTTCTTTTAATGACGGCTGGGTTCCTGTGAACGCACCACAATCAATTCGTTTTTTTAAAAGCGGCTGCACAACGCCGTCGATTGTGTGCTGGAAATGGCGGTAATCGGCAGACGGATGCCAGAATGAATAACTCTGTCCTTCTTTTGGCGCATCCGGCTCACCGGAACCATCATCAATACCCAGCACATCTGTTATAGCCTGACCGTTTTTATTTTTAACGCGCCAAACTTGTTTAACGCCGGGGTTTGTAGTTTTTTCCGGGTTATCTGAAAATTTCATTACAGGAATTTGTTCTTTTAATGATTTGCCGGGAAGCATGGCTGCCATTTTATATACACCTGTTAAAGCCGATGCCTGTCCGCCTGTTACAAGTTTTGTTCCTACTCCCCAGCTATCTACAGGTGCACCTTCTTTAACCAGCGTTTCTATTATGTTTTCGTCAAGATCATTGGATACAGTTATAAAAGCTTTATTCAGTCCTGCATTATCAAGCATACGGCGCACTTCCATCGAAAGGTAATGTATGTCACCGGAATCCAGACGTACACCAAAGTTTTTTCCCTGCGCTGCAAGTTTTTTTCCTACTTTAATCGCATTGTGTATGCCGCTTTTTAAGGTATCATATGTATCAATTAAAAAAATTGATCTGTCAGGATACAGGGATGCATATGACTCAAAAGCTTCTTCTTCACTGTCGAAAGACATGATCCATGAATGAGCCATTGTTCCCATAACCGGAATGCCGAAAGTTTTGCCGGCGAATGTATTACTGGTTCCGCATGCTCCGCCGATAAATGCCGCGCGGGATGCAGACACCGCTCCGTCCGGTCCCTGTGCGCGGCGAAGGCCAAATTCCATTACCTGCCCTTTTCCGGAAGCAAGCCAGAGACGGCAGGTTTTTGTCGCTATCAAACTTTGAAAATTAATAGTATTTAAAATAAGCCCTTCGACTATTTGACATTCAATTAGGCTGCCTTCAATCCGTATAAGCGGCTCCTGCGGAAACACAACCGTTCCTTCGTCCATTGCCCAAAGGGATCCGTTAAAGCTAAATGTTTTAAGGTAATCGGTAAATTCATTTTCAAAGACATTAAGACTTTTTAAGTAGGCGATATCTTCTGCAGAAAAAGAAAAGCTGGATAATCTTTGAAGCAAGGTCTCAAGGCCTGCAAATATCGAGTATCCGGAGCCAAACGGCTGATACCGGAAAAACATTTCGAACACAGCGCGCTCTGCGCGGTTATTCTTCCAGTAACCCTGCGCCATGGTAAGAGAATAAAAATCTGTAAAGATAGCTGAGTTCTCCATTTAAAACTATTTTATTATATCTAAAATCTCTTGGGAAGTGCAGAATTGAATCCCGTTGGACTTCATTGTTTCGACCGCTTTTTCAACAGAACCTTCTGGTTGGCCGACTCCGCGGACTGCATCGCTTACTACAATCGTATTAAAACCCAGCCTTCGGCAATCCATTGCGCTGTATAACACACAATAATCTGTAGCAAGCCCGCCGATTATTACTGTCTCAATATTAAGCTGTTTAATGCAGCCTTCCAGCCCTGTTGCAGTTGATGAATCGTTTTCAAAGAAAGCGGAATAGGAATCCAGTTCCTGCCTGAAGCCTTTGCGGATAATTATAGAAACGGGTTTTAAATCAAGGTTTTCGTGGAAATCCGCGCCTTTTGTCCCTTGAACGCAATGTACAGGCCACTGTGCAAAGGAACTATGCCCTGCACCGTGCCAGTCCTGTGTGGCAGCCACCCGTCCGCCTTTACCTGTAAGGGCGCGGGAAAGCGCATTCAAAGGCGCGACGACAGCATTACCGTCGTTTACCGCCAATGCTCCGCCGGGGCAGAAGTCATTTTGTACATCTACGAGTAATAGTAAGGTTTTTTGCGGATTTATATTCATAAGCTAATGATACCGGATAAAAATACTATCTGCAATGGTTCCACACAGAGAAGAGATAAAGGTTAAGAGAAAATTCTAGAATATTGAAAAAAGCCTGTTTTTATGATAAATATACAGCAGAGATGAAAGAAAAGATTACCGAAAGCCTAACACCCCGCGAACAGGAAATTTTTGATATGCTCATTGCGGGAGTTTCTCCCAAGGAAATCGCCTTTAAGCTGAATATCAGCTATGATACTGTTCTGGCGCATCAAAAGAATATGTATCGTAAGCTGGGTGTTCATACCATTAATGAACTTTTAACAAAATATCCAAAAGAAAACGGAACTGCACCGGAACATTCTGCAGAGAATACCCCCGTAGTTTTTAAATCTCCGGTATTTTTGATTTCTGCAGGTATAACAGTTATTTCATTTTTATTTTTATTTATTTTGCTGATTTTTTTACCATTTAAAACCAATGCAACACAGGGTTTTCCGGCATCTTTTACCAGGTGGCAGACATGGGAAGATAATTTTGGGTCATACATAAGCGTTACGCCGCAAATTGATTTTATACAGGATCAATACGTTACAACCTATACAATTGCAGGATGTCTTTATCCCAACAATTTTTCCTATACCGGGACTATAGTTGAGCCGGATGCTTCCACTCTGGAAGCTATGAAAAAAGCGTCTTCTTTTTCGTTTTCTGTTTTAGGCGACGGAAATAGTTATGAAGCGCTTATAACGACAACTGACACAAGAGTAGAGGGTGGTCTTAGTCATTATATGAAGAAATTTACAACAAAAAAAGATGAGATAATAACAGTGCATATTAAATATAATGAAATGTCTCAGTCGCCGTATTTTGGCAATAGAGTTCCGTTTAACAGAGAAAATATCGAATGTTTTCAGATTCAGGCGCATACCACAGGAGATTTTAACATAAAAATCTGGAATATCAGGATACATCGATAGTACATAAGCAATAAAAAAGGGCTGAAGACAGAAACCCGTCCCCAACCCTCCTTATCTTCTTCTGTGTCCTCTGTGCCTTAGTGTCTCTGTGTGAGAACTTAGTTTACTCCGTGAATACCCCAATCTTTCTAAACTTCTGATAGCGTTTTGCAAGAAGGTTGTTGACGTCTTCCTTTTTCAGTTTAGCGATTGTCTCTGTTAAAAACGCGCTGATGTTTGCAGCTGTCACGTTGACATCTTTCGCTGCACCGCCTTCCGGTTCTGCGATAATTTTTTCGCAAATACCGAAACGTAAGAGATCTTCCGCTGTAATTTTCATAAGTTCAGCAGCTTCTCTTTCGCGTGAGCCGTCTTTCCACAAAATGGAAGCAAAACCCTTTGGCGAAATTACAGAGTAAAGTGCGTTTTCCAGCATTCCAAGCTCATCGCATACGCCAAGAGCAAGCGCGCCGCCGGAGCCGCCTTCGCCAAGTACAATAGAAATTACTGGTGTTTTAAGCGTCATAAACTCAAGCAAGTTGCGTGCGATAGCTTCACCCTGTCCCCGCTCTTCCGCTCCAACTCCGCAGAAAGCGCCGGGAGTATCAATAAAACAGATAACAGGGCGTCCGAATTTTTCAGCCTGTTTTGCAAGACGAAGCGCTTTTCGGTATCCTTCGGGGTGAGACATAGAAAAGTTAATTTTCTGTAAGCTTTCCATGTCTTTTGCGCGAACCTGCGAAATAACTGTTACAGGCATGTCGCCCAATAAACATATACCGCCAAGCATCGCA
This sequence comes from Treponema sp., assembly GCA_009785045.1. Taxonomy (GTDB): domain Bacteria; phylum Spirochaetota; class Spirochaetia; order Treponematales; family Breznakiellaceae; genus WQXQ01. The sequence goes on from WQXC01000119.1 coordinate 4,528, forward strand.
GGGTCATCGCTAAAATAGCGATCACCATGGAACTCGATAAAATCCTTAAAAATTAAAGGAATATAATCGTGGATTGTAGGACGACCCAAAGTTTTAAGAAGGTTAAGTTTTTCTTGAATATCTAAAGCCATTACTTTCCTCCTTTGTAGCCGTGCAGGCGGATAATATGCGCCAGTACATCAGGCATATCTTTGCGGTGCGGAACTAAATCAATAAAACCATGTTCATAAACAAATTCCGATGTTTGAAATCTGTCCGGTAATACTGTGTTAATTGTGTCCTGAATAACTCGCTTTCCTGCAAACCCGAGTGTAACTCC
>WQXC01000120.1 GCA_009785045.1 Treponema sp.
AAAACAGGCCGCTTTCCGTACATTGTATCTGACGAACCTTACCGCGAAATAACATACACGGGAGATGTACCTCCGGTTTTAAGCTGCTATAACGAGTCAATCGTTGTAAGTTCATATTCAAAGAGCCTTTCGCTTCCCGGTGAACGTATCGGTTTTATCGCTGTAAACCCGAATATTTCCGGCAAGGACGATCTTATAAATGGTTTAATTTATACCACAAGGATACTTGGCTTTGTTAATGCGCCTGCTTTAATGCAAAGAATAGTAGGGCAGTTAACTGAAGCGCGGGTAGATGTTTCGATATATGCAAGGAGACGTGATGCCTTTATTAAAACACTTAACGAGGCTGGAATAGAGTACTCAAAACCCGAAGGTGCATTTTACCTTTTCTGTAAAGTACCGCCAAGAAAGAGCGATGGTGAAAAAGACGATAAGGCATTTGTCGAACACTTAAAGAAATATTTAATTCTTGGTGTACCTGGCTCTGGTTTTGGAAAACCAAACTGGCTGCGCTTTGCATATTGTGTAGACGAGAAGATAATCAGTGCTTCTGCGTTGGCGTTTAAGAGCGCAATGGAGTCATGGTAATATCGGGTTTTTAACTTCTACCTTGTCGCCTTCCTTGTAGGGTGCAAGGCTTGCTATCATGCGGACAACCGAAGATGATCTATTAATTACATAATGCGACTCGCCAGGTTCGATATGTATAAACTGCCCCGCTTTTAAATCATGAGGTATTCCGTTTACTACGATAGTTACTGTTCCTTCAAGAATGTAAAAGTTTTCTTCCATTACCTCATGATAATGTGCCTGAAAATCCTGCCCGCCCATAAATTGTACAACAGCAAAGTTCAAACGGGGTCCCTGCATAAGGTACTTTGGTCCTGAATCACCAAAACGGTATTCTTTGTCTTTTTCGTCTACTATAAACATTGTTTCCTCCTTGTTATAAACCAGGTGCTTGCCACATATGACTAGTAACTTTTTTATCACTTAAATCCAATAACTGCTGGTATGCTTCACGCCAGGTTTGATACGCTTTGTCGTATACTTCGCGGTTTTTAATGTCCGGTATATATGTTTTTTATATCTTAACAAGATTACTTGCCGCATCTTTAATACTTGTGTAAATACCAATACCCTTACCAGCCATTATAGCGGCTCCAAGAGCAGTGGCTTCCTTAACAACAGGTACATCAACAGGAATCCCAAGAACATCTGCCAGAATTTGCGGCCAGAGTTTACTCTTGGCAGCTCCTCCTGCAAAAACAATTTTATCTGGGCATTTTCCTGTAGCTTCTTCTACAAGCCGAAGATGGCCAAGTGTAACAAGGCAGGCGTTTTCCATAATTGCGCGGTAAAAAACAGCTTTGTTGTATTTATCCGAGTCAAGAGAAAAATTTAAAAAGGCGGGAGCTGCATGTTTCCAGTTAATGTAATTCATTACATCAGAGAACGCGCAGATTATTCCATTACTGCCTGCAGGAACAGAAATGGCAGCCTCATCAAGAATTATGTATGGGTCAATGTTTTTTTCTGCGGCAATACGTTTTTCTTCCTGACAGAAAGCGTCTCTGAACCAGCGCATTACAAGGCCGGGAAAAAAAGCGATTGCTTCGTATTGCCAAAGATTGGAAGCGGCATGGCAGTTTACACGTACATCAAATTTTGGAGAACAATTGCTTTCGTCAACATTGTATTCATACTGCCAGAAACTGCCTCCAAATACGACGGCTTGTCCTTTTTCTACAACGCCTACACCTACAGCGCCAAGCTGGCAGTCGCCGCCGCCGGAAACAAGTATAGTGCCTTCTGTAAGTCCGCTTTGCGCAGCTCCTTCTTTTGAAACATTTGCAGTTTTTGTTCCGCATTCTGTTACATCCGGAAAAATATCATCTTTTAAACCGCAGCGGTGCGCAATTTCTATATCCCAATTTCTTGTTTTTAAATTAAAAAGTCCAGTGGTTGATCCGTTACTTGGTTCTACTGCAAGTACTCCGGACAGCCGGAAAATGATCCAGTCATTAATCATGCCAATACGTGCGGTTTTTGCATAAACATCCGGCAGCTTATTTTTTACCCACAATAATCTGGGAAGAGCGCCAAGAGCGAATGTTTGCCCCGACTTCATGTAAACTTCGTTTTCCAGGTTTGGATCAATTTGTTTTAACTGGGAAACCTCGTCTTTGGCGCGTGCGTCAACATTTGCGCATGCCCAAAGTTCATTGCCGTCTTTATCGTAAAGTACAATACCTTCCCTCATGCAAGTGGTGGATACAGCGGCTATTTCCTCTGCGCCAATGCCTGTTTGAATAAGTACGCCTTTAATGCATGAGCAGACAAGATCCCAGTTTACATTCCAGTCAAAATCCATGCTTCCGGGAAACCTTGGATCTTCAAGGTGCTTCCATTCTTTTTGAACGCAGCCAATCTGGTTTCCGTGAATGTCAAAAATAACAGAACGTATACTGCCTGTTCCTGCGTCAATTGCCATTAAATATTTCATGTTGTTTATTATATGATTACATTGTAAAATAATCAAACAATAATAAGCGGGGGAATTCATGGCAGACAAAGAAGGTGTTAAGAGAGAAGCCGTAAAAGTTGATAAGAATTACTATACGGACGTTCCGTTTAAAACAAACGGTAATTTTCATGTAAAAGGCGCTGCAAACCTTGATTGGGGAATGAAAAAACATCTTACAAATATTTTTAATCCAAAAAGCGGCAATACAGTAATGTTTGCCTTTGATCACGGTTATTTTATGGGTTCTGTTTCCGGTCTTGAACGGCTGGATATTCTTATCCCGCAGTTAATAGATCATGTTGATGTATTGATGGCGACAAGAGGCGCGCTGCGTACATGCGTTAAACCGAATTTCAGAAAAGGTATTGCCCTGCGTGTTTCTGCCGGTTCGTCTATGATTAACGATGACCTTAGCCACGAACTGGTTTCTGTTGATATCGAAGACGCTATCCGTATGAATGCCGACTGCCTTGCTGTTCAAACCTTTATCGGCGCCGGCGGACAGCTTTCCAGTATAGATAATCTTTCCAAAGTGATTAACGCAGGAGCCCGCTACAGTATTCCAACACTTGGAGTAATTGCAGTCGGAAAGGATATGGAACGCACAAGCCAGTACTTTAAACTTGCTACCCGCATTGTAGCGGAACTTGGCGCAAATATAATTAAAACCTATTACTGTGACGATTTTGACGAAGTTGTTGCCGCCTGTCCTGTTCCAATCGTAGTAGCCGGCGGTAAAAAATTAACCGAAAAGGACGCGCTTACAATGGCATATAAATCCATGTTAGGCGGCGCCCGCGGTCTTGATATGGGCAGAAATATTTTTCAGAGTAAATATCCGGTTTTAATGGCAGATGCTATCGGAAAGATAGTTCACAATAAATATACTGACAAAGAAGCCTGGGAATTTTTAAACGATAAAATAAAAAACAGCGGTAAATAAGGAAACTATTATGGATAAATTAAAACATCGAAAATCATCTGCAAAAATTCTTTTATTAAAAGATGACGGAACTCCTGCAATAAATCAGGAAGTTAAGGTAAATCAAAAGAGCCATCAGTTTAAATTCGGCGTTGGCGGTTTTGAAGCCATAGAACTTGAAGGCGGTAAACCCGGCGGAGAACCTGTTGATAGTGCTAGAAAGGCGCATTTACAGGATAAGCTTGGAAAACTTTTTGCATTAAATAACTATGCTACGCTTCCGTTTTACATTGGAAGGTATGAACCGGTAGAAGGACAGCCGGATGAAAAACGCCTTAAAGCCGGAGCGCGCTGGTTCACTGAACGCAATATTAAATTAAAAGGTCATCCGCTTTGCTGGCATACTGTTTGCGCCGACTGGCTAATGAACTATTCCAACGAGGAAATATTTAAAAAGGTTATTGCCAGGGTAGAGCGCGATGTTTCGGCATTTGCAGGAATAATAGACACCTGGGATGTAATCAACGAAGTTGTCATCATGCCGGTATTTGATAAATACGACAATGCCGTCACGCGGATATGCAAGGAGTACGGTCAGGTTAGAATTGTTAAAGAAGTATTTGAAGCTGCAAAGCGCGCTAATCCAAATGCAGTTTTACTGCTTAACGATTTTGATATGTCTGTGGATTATGAAATACTCATTGACAAATGCCTTCAGGCAGGAATCCCGATTGATGTTATCGGATTGCAATCGCACCAGCATCAGGGGTATTGGGGCGAAGCCAAGGTGCGAAATGTGCTGGAGAGATTTTCACGCTTTGGTCTGCCTTTGCATTTTACAGAAAACACATTAATTTCCGGCGATCTAATGCCGCCGCACATTGTTGACCTTAACGACTGGCAGGTAGAAGAATGGCCGACTACAACGGAAGGCGAAGAACGTCAGAAACACGAGATTATCGAAATGTACGATATACTTTTTGAACATCCGCAGGTTCATGCCATTACGACATGGTCTGGCGGAGATAATGCATGGCTGCATGCGCCTGCAGGGTTTTTGCGGATAGACAATACCGAAAAACCGTCATACAAAGCTTTGTACGAAAAAATTCACAAAGAATGGCATACAGAAACAACAGCGCGTACCGATGCCGACGGTTATGTTACCATCGAAGGTTTTAAAGGTGAATACGAACTGTTTTACCTGGGCAAAACGGTTACGGTGCGTCTTTGTGATTAGGTCCAAAACCTTTAATTAACACCAGCGGTTCAACCGGGCTTGTGTTAGTGATAACAATACCTTTTTTCGCAGCATCTTCTGAAACAAAGAACTCGTCTGCGCTCTGCTGACCGAATCGCAGCATACCCGGCGCTTCACAATGATAGGCG